>WTKN01000066.1:0-79494 GCA_011524395.1 Moorena sp. SS36440bin_2 | reverse complement strand
CTGGTGATGACCTAATCTACGGTGGTTCACAGCTGGATATTATTAATGCTGGTAGCGGTAATGATACTATCTTCGCCAGTGAAGGTAATAATGAAATCTTGGCTGGTGCTGGTGATGACCTGATCTACGGTGGTTCAGAGCTAGATGTGATTAATGCTGGTAGCGGTAATGATACCATCTTCGCCAGTGAAGGTAATAATGAAATCTTGGCTGGTGCTGGTGATGACATTATCTATTCTGGCTCTGGCAATGATTTCATTAATAGTGGCAGTGGTAACGACACCCTGTGGTTAGGGGGTGGTGAGGATCTAATTGTCCTCGAAAGCGGTAATGGCTTTGATACTATCAATAACTTCCAGCTTGGTCTAACTATCTTTGATGCGGGCGATAGTAGTCAGCTCAACATTATTGATGGTGCTAATGGTGCGGAAATTTCGAGCGCCGGAGACCTCTTGGCTGTGGTGAGTTGGACTCAAGCTAGCACTCTGATTGACAATCTGGACATGGTGTTTGTGTAGGGTTTTTCTCCAAGCCCCCGGTAGAGCAAAGCTCACCAGAGCATAAAATCATTACTTGATGAGCATAGTGCGTCTGAGTTAACTCAGGCGCATTTTTGATCAGGGTTGGTCTGCCCAGGACTTTTGTTAAGGAATATTACAAAAAACTGCCCTTTTGTAGAAAAAGAGCAGATTCAGTTTGATTAACCATTAGAGGCTGAAAAACACAGCAGTTTTTAGATACAGCCTCAGACAACACCTCAGATGTAACTTCAGATACAGCCGAGGTGTGGGTTACATAAAAGCTAACGATTCATTAATCACGGAGCAAACATCAATGTCTAATATCAATTATATCGACGGAACAGAAGGTGATGATACCCTTCAGGGCACTGTCGGAAACGATCAGATTGAGGGTTTGGGTGGCAATGACACAATCTTTGGTAGTGAAGGAATTAATTACCTTTACGGCGGTAATGGTAATGACCTGATCTACGGTGGTTCAGAGCTGGATGTGATTGTTGGTGGTAACGGTAACGATAGCATATTCGCCAGTGAGGGTGATAATATAATCTATGGTGGTTCTGGTAATGACGTCATCTATTCTGGCTCTGGCGATGATTACATTAACAGTGGCAGTGGTAACGACACCCTGTGGCTAGGGGGTGGTGAGGATATAATTTTCCTCGAAACCGGTAATGGCTTTGATACTGTCAACAACTTCCAGCTTGGTCAAACTACCTTTGATCTTGCCAATCTTAATGATGTGAGCATCGTTGATGGTTATTATGGTGCTGAAATCTCGAGCGGCGGAGACCTGGTGGCTGTAGTGCGTTGGACTCAAGCTAGCACTCTCAACGATAATTTCTATGACGTGTTTGTCTAGAATTTTTCTGCAAGCCTCTGGTAGAGCAAAGCTTGCCGGAGCATAAAATCATGATTTTATGAGCATAGTGCGTCTGAGTTAACTCAGGCGCATTTTTGATCAGGGTTGCTCTCTCCAGGACTTTTGTTAAGGAATATTACAAAAAACTGCCCTTTTGTAGAAACACGGCAAGTTTAGTTTGATTAACCATTAGAGGCTGAAAAACACAGCAGTTTTCAGATAGAACCTCAGACAACACCTCAGATGTAACTTCAGATACAACCGAGGTGTGGGTTACATAAAAGCTAACGATTCATTAATCACGGAGCAAACATCAATGTCTAATATCAATTATATCGACGGAACAGAAGGTGATGATACCCTTCAGGGCACTGTCGGAAACGATCAGATTGAGGGTTTCGGTGGCAATGACACAATCTTTGGTAGTGAGGGAATAAATTACCTTTACGGCGGTAATGGCAATGACGATATCTACGGTGGTTCACAGGAGGATTTCATTACCGGTGGTAGCGGTAATGATACCCTCAGAGGCTCTGAGGGAGTTAATTACCTTTACGGCGGTAATGGTAATGACCTGATCTACGGTGGTTCACAGCTGGATGTGATTTACGGTGATAGTGGTAACGATACCATCTTCGCCAGTCAGGGTGATAATGTAATCTATGGTGGTTCTGGTAATGACGTCATCTATTCTGGCTCTGGCGATGATTACATTAACAGTGGCAGTGGTAACGACACCCTGTGGCTAGGGGGTGGTGAGGATATAATTTTCCTCGAAACCGGTAATGGCTTTGATACTGTCAACAACTTCCAGCTTGGTCAAACTACCTTTGATGTTGCAAAATCTAGTCACATTGTCATCGAAGATGGTGCTAATGGTGCTGAAATCTTTGGTGGTGGAGACCTCTTGGCTGTGGTGCGTTGGACTCAAGCTAGCACTCTCAACGATAATTTCGATCAGGTGTTTGTCTAGAATTTTTCTGCAAGCCTCTGGTAGAGCAAAGCTTGCCGGAGCATAAAATCATGATTTTATGAGCATAGTGCGTCTGAGTTAACTCAGACGCATTTTTGATCAGGGTTGGTCTGCTCAGGACTTTTTTTAAGGAATAGTATAAAAGTTTGCCCTTTTGTAGAAAAAGGGAACATTTAAGTTGAGTAACCATGAAGGGCTGAAAACTACAGCAGTTTTCAGATACAACCTCAGACACAACCCAGGTGTGGGTTACATAGGAGCTAACGATTCATTAATTACGGAGCAAACATCAATGGTTTCTAATGATAACTTTGCCGACCGGATATCCTTAAACAGTACATCAGTTAGTACCACAGGTACTAACCTCGGTTTCACTGGGGAGCCAGGTGAGCCAAATCATGCAGTATCTGACAGCGAGTTAAATTCTGCTTGGTGGTCTTGGACACCTTCCGCTGATGGGATCGTGACCATTGACACTGTTGGGAGTAACTACGACACTACCCTTGCCGTGTACACCGGTTCAGCAGTTAACAGCTTAACAGAGATTGCCAGTAATGATGACACCTTTGGTTTGCAAAGCCAAGTTGTATTTACTGTTAGCGCTGGTACAACCTACCAAATTGCTGTTGATGGCTTTTCTTCCAGCACAGGCTTGATTGATCTCAACATCAACTTAGATGATGGAACGATTTCTAATGATAACTTTGCCGACCGGATATCCTTAGACCGTACATCAGTTAGTACCACAGGCACTAACGTAGGTTTCACTGGGGAGTCAGGTGAGCCGAATCATGCAGAATCTAACAGCCCCTTAAATTCTGCGTGGTGGTCTTGGACAGCTGCCGCTGATGGGATCGTGACCATTGACACTGTTGGGAGTAACTACGACACTACCCTTGCCGTGTACACCGGTTCAGCAGTTAACAGCTTAACAGAGATTGCCAGTAATGATGACACCTTTGGTTTGCAAAGCCAAGTTGTATTTACTGTTAGCGCTGGTACAACCTACCAAATTGCTGTTGATGGCTTTTCTTCCAGCACAGGCTTGATTGATCTCAACATCAACTTAGATATTGACGACACTCTTATTTCGGGAACACCAGGCAATGATACCCTGTTCGGCACTGGCGCAAACGATCAGATTGAGGGTTTGGCTGGCGATGACATGATCTTTGGTCGTGAGGGAATTAATACCCTTCTCGGCGGTGATGGTAATGACCGGATCGAAGGTGGTTCACAGCTGGATGTGATTAGCGGTGGTAGCGGTAACGATACCATTTTCGGCAGTGAAGGTAATAATGAACTTTTTGGTGATTCTGGTGATGACTTGATTTTTTCTGGCTCTGGGGATGATTACATTAATAGTGGCAGTGGTAACGACACCCTTTTCTTAGGGGGTGGTGATGATATAATTGTCCTCGAAAGCGGCAATGGCTTTGATACTATCAATAACTTCCAGCTTGGTCAAACTACCTTTGATGCTGGCAATAGTAATCAGCTGAGCATCGTAGATGGTCAGGATGGTGCCGAAATATCGAGGGGCGGAGACCTCCTGGCTGTGGTGAGTTCGACTCAAGCTAGCACTCTCAACAACAATTTCGATGACGTGTTTGTCTAGAATTTTTCTGCAAGCCTCTGGTAGAGCAAAGCTTGCCGGAGCATAAAATCATGATTTTATGAGCATAGTGCGTCTGAGTTAACTCAGGCGCATTTTTGATCAGGGTTGGTCTGCCGAGGACTTTTGTTAAGGAATAGTATAAAAGTTTGCCCTTTTGTAGAAAAAGGGAACATTTAACTTGATTAATTATTCAAGGCTAAAAACTAAGTAAGTAGGTGGGTTTAATTATCCGTAAAATAGCGATTGAAATTGAAAATCATGAAAACCACTTGAATAAAGGCTTCCAGCTTTATTTTCGGATTTTTATTTTTAACGTTTATTTATGCCCACCTACTTACAGCAGTTTTCAGATACAGCCTCAGACACAACCTCAGATATAACTTCAGATACAGCTGAGGAGTGGGTTACATAGGAACTAACGATTCATTAATTACGGAGCAAACATCAATGAGTTTTTTCAATAATATCACGGGAACACCAGGCAATAATACCCTATTCGGCACTGTCGAAAACGATTGCATTGACGGTTTGGCTGGCAATGACACCATCACTGGTAGTGAGGGAATTAATTTTATTTCCGGCGGTGATGGTAATGATCGCATCGACGGTGGTTCACGGCAGGATGTGATTTTCGGTGGTAATGGGGATGACACGATCGCTGGTAGTGAGAGCGTTAATTCCCTTTTTGGCGATAATGGTAATGACTTAATTTACGGTGGTTCACAGCAGGAGGTGATTCTTAGCGGTGGTAACGGTAACGATACCATCTTCGGTAGTGAGGGGAATAATCGAATCTTTGGTGGTGCTGGTGATGACATCATCTATTCTGGCTCTGGCAATGATTTGATTGTTAGTGGCAGTGGTAACGACACCCTGTGGCTAGGAGGTGGTGAGGATGTAATTTTCCTCGAAAGCGGCAATGGCTTTGATACTATCAACAACTTCCAGCTTGGTCTAACTATCTTTGATCTTGCCAATCCTAATCAACTGAGCATCATTGATGGTGATAATGGTGCTGAAATCTCGAGGGGCGGAGATATCTTGGCTGTGGTGCGTTTCACTCAAGCTAGCACTCTGATCGACAATTTCTCTGAGGTGTTTGTTGACAATCTCTCTGAGATCTTTGTCTAGAGTTTTCCGGCAAGCCTGCGGTGGAGCAAAGCTTGCCGGAACATAAAATCATTTTTTTGCATAATTATTGTTAGAGGAGGTCAGGAAGATATGATAATTAAAAATTCGGTTATCTTCCCCCTCTTTCCCTTCTGTGTATTCTCACCAATGAATGATAAGATGTCAGGATAATTAGTGAT
This sequence comes from Moorena sp. SS36440bin_2, assembly GCA_011524395.1. GTDB lineage: Bacteria > Cyanobacteriota > Cyanobacteriia > Cyanobacteriales > Coleofasciculaceae > Moorena. Next base: position 74,210 of record WTKN01000066.1, on the reverse strand, counting down.
AAAAAACCATCTCCGATTCAACCTTACTCCTTTGCTTCTGCCTTCCTTTTTGCCCGTGCGCGAAGCACAATCCCATACCATATATAGCATTTCCAAATCAATGAAAAAAAGATTACAGTTCTTTCCATTCCCCAAAATTCCTATATTCTTTATTATCTCTTGCCTCTTGCCTCTTGCCTTTTGCCTTTCTAAAAGGGGACTATGTTCACAACTGAAATAAAATGCTATATCAACGCCACAAGCGCTTAATTTCCTGCCAAATTTGTGATTGTCCTAATTGATTACTCGGATGAGTTAAAACTCCCTGACTGGGACTAAACAAAAATGCCAGCATAAATAAACCAAAAGCTACTAAAACAATTGCTGGTCCAGAAGGCAGATTAAAAAAATAACTCAGGTACATACCAGTAATACTAGCTATTACCCCAAGGGCTGAACCCAAAATCATCATCTGGTGCAACCGATTGACTAATAAGTAAGCTGTTGCTCCTGGTGTGATTAACATGGCTAGCACCAAGATCACTCCAACTCCTTTGAGGCTAGCGACAATGGTTAAGGCAATCAATATCATCAGACCAAAGTTCAGCAAGTTGGTTGGTAAACCTGCTGCTTTTGCCCCTAAGGGGTCAAAGGTATAATACATTAATTCTTTGTACAGCAGAAGAATGATTGATAGTACAATGGCGGTGATAATGGCTGTATTAATGACTTCTTCATTGGTGACACTCAGAATATTGCCGAATAGGAAGTGATTGAGGTCAATTTTGTTATCTTTCTCCATTACCGTAATTAAGGTGATACCGAGGGCAAAGAAAGCGGAAAACACAATCCCCATGGCGGCATCTTCTTTGATTTGCGATCGCGTCCTGATCCAAGTAATCACCACAGTGCTAACCACCCCAGCAATAAAGGCTCCCACAAAAATGTCAGCACCGATCATAAATGCGATCGCTAATCCCGGTAGTACAGAATGACTGATAGCATCTCCGAGTAACGCAAGTCGTTGTACCATTAGGTAGCTACCAACGGCGGCACAAACGATACCCACTAAAACCGCAGTAATTAGCGATCGCTGCATAAACCCATAGTGCAACGGCTCAATTAAAACCTCTAACATAGAGCATTTTTAGGTTAAATTTCAACATAATTTTGAGATAAAAAGGGAACAGGGAACAGCGGATCACCGGAACAGGGAACAAGGAACAGTAGGAAAGAGCGATGGTAATATTTTTGGCTCTTCCGTACTTGTTATGCTAAATCAACACTTTGGCAAAGGGACTTCGGAGCAGGGACTTCGGAGCAGGGACTTCGGAGCAGTATTCAGAAAATTTTATTAGTCAAATAGCCTCATAACCCTTACACAGTAAGCTTTATGAGTTTTGTTAACTGAAAATTTAGCATACCAGGTACTGAAGAACCATATTTTTTTGTGCTATCAGAAATCAGCTTTTGTATGCAAGCCTTCTTTCACTTGACAGCAACTGGATCTAACCAAAAAACGACTTGACCACCATAAGCCTGTTGGATATTAGCTGCACTCAATACCTGTTGCCTAGAGCCACTAGCAATTAACTCCCGATTCAACAAAATCAAATCATCAAAATGAGTCATCGCTTCTCCCAAATCATGGTGAACGACTAGCACAACTTTTCCGGCATCGGCGAGTTGATGGAGGATAGTAAAAATTACAGCTTCAGTTTTTTTGTCAATACCAGCCATGGGTTCATCAAAACAGAATATATCTGCTTGTTCAGCTAATGCTTTAGCTAGAAAAACCCGCTGCTGCTGTCCTCCCGATAGCTGTCCAATGGGACGATTGCGGTAATCCCCCATGCCAACTTGTTCGATGGCATCTGCTGCTATCCGTCGGGATACCGTGGAAAAGCGACGAAACCATCCTGTTTTCCGGACTCTACCCATTAGCACAACATCCCAGACCGTGGCGGGATAAGTCCAGTCAATTTGCGTCCGCTGTGGCATATAAGCCACCTTTTCTAACTGTTCTATCAACGGTTTTCCCTGATACATAGCAAAGCCAGTCGCAGTGGGAACTAACCCCAGCATGGCTTTGATCAGAGTACTTTTCCCAGCACCATTCGGACCAATAATTCCAGTTAATCGTCCTGGTTTGATCTCACAGTTGATATCCCTGAGTGCTTCTACTCGGCGGTAGTGTACACCCAGTTGCCTTAGGGTAATGGTTCCTGTGTGGGACAGATTGCTATATCCAGCTTGATGTTTCCTCTTAGGAGAAGCAAGGTGATGAACCGAGGCAGCATCTGGCATAGAGGGTTCCGGAAGCAAAAAATGAAACAAATATGAAAATAGTTTACCATGAAAAATGAAAAGAATATGATAAGACTTATGCTGCAAACCCAGTTTCTTAGGGAAGTTACAGGGATTTCAGCCTTTGATTAATAGCGATGCAGAGGTGCGACCCGTGGCACATTTAATTACGGGTCAAGCGCACCTAACCTGTTTTGCTGCGTAAGTCCTGATCAAAAGATAACGATTAAGCCGATGAGAGTAATTACTCAGTCCGAGACTAGAAAGCCTCAATGGTGGCTAACAGTAGTAATCATTTTAGGAGTCTGGATCAGTGGGTGTGATACCACCGGAACAAACCAGAGTGGTATTGATGGCGATGATAAGCCCAATGTAGTGACCACTAGCACTATCATTACCGACTGGACGAAACAAGTAGGAGGAGATGAAATTGAACTGACGGGTATCCTAAAACCGGGAACAGATCCCCATGTCTATGAGCCAGTCCCAGCAGATACTATTGCGTTGGAACAAGCCAATCTGATTTTATACAATGGCTACAATCTGGAAGCAGCACTGATTAAGCTGATTAAGTCGGCTGGGGTTAAGGTCAAGAGCTTTGCGGTTGGGGAAGTGGTGTCACCCTTGGATTTTGAATACGAAGGCAAGAAGGAACCGGATCCTCATGTTTGGGGGGATGCTAAAAATGCGATCGCAATGGTGAATGCCATTCGGGATCAGTTGATTGAACTCTCACCAGAGGACAAGGAAGAATTTACCAAGAATGCAGCACAGCTAACTGCTGAATTAAAAAAGCTTGATGCTTGGATTATCCAGCAGATTCAAACTATTCCTAAGAAGCACCGCTACCTAGTCACAACTCATGATGCTTTTCAATATTATGCTACTGCCTATGGGATACCAGTAGCTGGAACCTTAATTGGCATGAGTACTGAGGAACAACCCAGTGCTCAGACTGTCAAGGGTTTGGCAGACGCTATCAAAAAAATTGGGGTTCCGGCGATTTTTGCAGAAACCACGATTAACCCAGCTTTGATCAACACTGTGGCTCAGGAAGCTGGAGTGAAGTTAGCGCCACAAGAATTATACTCTGATTCCTTAGGTGTACCAGGTAGTGAAGCTGATACTTACATCAAAATGTTAATCACTAATACTCACACAGTTGTGGAAGGCTTGGGAGGGAAGTATCAAAGGTTTAATGTAGTTGACTAATGTAGTTGACTAATACAGTTGACTACTTGCCATAAACTTGTTTGAGTTTTAAAAAATTTAAGCAATCAAGGAACTTTGTTCCACATCCATCATCCGAAAATAAAGTACCTGTTCATTTATTTCCATATTATTGATAATTTTAACAGTAGCCAGTAACCCTTCACTAATCAGTTCGCTCTTGACTTCACCGTATTCCGTTTGCAAGATAATATTTTTTTCCCGGTCGTCATGGGAGACATTATTAGGATCTTTCCAGGTCCCTTCTCCTCCTATTTGGGTTACCGCTACCATGAAGTCTATAACGTGTAATTTATGCTCTGGTACGATCAAGGTTAACAGTTCCCGTTCTACTCGAACAAATCGAACATTAGTATCTTCATCCCCAAAGAGCAGTGCGTAAAATACATCTTTAGCTTCAAGCAAAAGTTCATTACCCTTACTACTCCTTTCTGTGTTAGTAATTAGGGCTGTTCCTTTTTGAGGGGGATTATTTAGGTATCCTTCTGCTTCGAGTTGCTCCCGATCTAGTCTCTTATACCTCTTGATAATTTGGGCTAGTTTGTCATCATCAAGCTCTATCTTAGAAATGCGTTCAAGTCTAGCCCGGTGTTTTCTTTCTTTATCTTCTAAGGCTAGAGCTAGCTTCTGGGTAGTTGGCGGTTGTATGCCACAGACCAATTGGTTGTCTCGGTTTAAGGTTAATGAGATGATCTGCTCTACTAACCACTCTTTATCCTGGCTCATCAGCATTTTGCGCAACCGCTCACTGAATTCGTCAGATAACTCTGTCTTAATTTGGTCTATTAATTTATTAAGGCTTGTCACGGCCACTCTCCTTATATGCTGTAGTCACCCATTTAACTGGCCTATACCAAGTGGCGGTCAAAGTGGTAATTTACTGATAGGATTACCGTTGCTGTTGACTAGTATTTGACTAGTGTTTGACTATTATTTGACTAGTAATAGTTAACCTTTTTCCCTCAACGGTCAACCTTAAACATAGTTACCCCAAGGAATGCAACATGGTATTACTTAATATTTTGGCTTTAAAAATTAGAAATTGGGAATTGGCTGGACAAGATTAAATAGAAGAAATGTGCGATAAGTTACCAAATTATAAAAAACTAAGCTATTAAACCGGTAACTTGTACACTCAAGTAGATGGAGCAGATGGGGTAACGGATGGATTAGGGGATTTAACGAATGAGACGATATAGCAAATTTCAAAACCCTTAAACTGTCTGCTCACTACCAGTAGCTACCTGCTCTCTAGATGCCAGCAAAGGTAGACGAAGAGATAAATACAATGGTCAGATCTATGGATTAATTAGGTCTTGGAACCGTTGCTCGTCTTTAATCATGTCAAAATCCGCATCAATATTAATGATAGACTTAAGTCTATCATTCAAACTCATCGCTTGTTTTAGACTAGCAATTGCTGAGTCAATCTCACCGTTTAAGGCATAAAAACAAGCTTCGTTGTAGTAAAGATTAGATGAATTGGATTTTACCTGCCGTACTCTTTCCAAACTTTTCCAGGCTTCTTGATAGCGACCAAGTTTGATCAAGGCATAGGCTCTATGGTTCCAAGCATGATGAAAATCTGGGTTGAGCTGAATAACCTGATCATAGGAAATCAGTGCTTTTTCATACTGTTCCATGTATCTGAGAGTATAACCTTGTCCAAACCAACTCCTAAAGTTGTTCGGATTAATTTTAATCGCCTCGGCATGGGCAGCCAGGGATTCTTCATATCGCTTTAATCGCTGCAGGGCTTGGCCTTTTCCTGACCAAGCCACATCGGAATCTGGCTGGAGCTGAAGCGCTTTTTCATAGGATGCGATCGCATCTTGATAGCGATTTTCAATCCAGAGAGCGTGCCCTTGATTGATATAGTCATCAACCGTTAAGTAGAGCTGGGGATTAGCAGACTTTAACGACTCCAGCTGTTTAGTTAGCTCTTCCAGTTTTTGTTGGACTTCTGGAGCAACAAATTCTTCTTGGATAATGGAGGGAGTAATTCGAGAAATTTCGTTAAAAATCTGCTCTTTCTCATGTTGAGCAGCCACAACTAGATGCTGGAGTTGAGAAACTAAATCAGATTTAAGGGTTTCCAGCTCCTGCTTAAAAGCTTCAACTTGTCGTTTTAATTCCGTAGTGACTTCAGCATCAATTTGCTCTTTTATTTTTTGTTCAGCTTCTTCTTGAAATTGCTTTTGCGTCTCAGACACTAATTGGTTGATGATGCTACGACGTAGCAATAGCACTGCCAAACTAGTAACAATAGGGATAGCGATTAGTACTGTAATTAAAAGGTTGAGCAGGTTAATTGTCCAGTCAAAGGTTCGATGAACTTCCGATTGGATCTGATTGCGAATTGTGTAACTTTTCTCTAGATGATCATTAATTAACCTTTCCACTTCTTCCCGTTGTTGCTCCGAAAGTAGTGGAGTCGGTGGTGTAGCGTTAGTAAATGATGAATTAGGTTGAGCAATTGCCCCCTCAACTGATAGCAGTAAAGTAGCCAAAGTAATAGCAAGGTTAGGCTTTATTTTCATAACAACTGATATCAAGTATTGCCAATCCGAATGAACTGTGTTTTCATAATTGAGCGACAAGTAATTACATTTTATATACGAGCGCGAACATTTCGGATGCTAGCCAGTACAATATGGATCTTATTGATGGGCTTTTTTGGGGGTCAACTTGCCCGTCGGTTAGGAGCACCTCCTTTGATTGGCATGATTGTCGTGGGTATCGTGATCGGACCAGAAGTGGGGGATGCGATCGCACCACAAGTGCTAGTTATTGCTGATGACCTACGCACCTTCGCAGTTATGGTCATCTTAATGCGGGCAGGACTAGGATTGGATCTTGAGAAACTCCTGGAGCAAGGAACTGTTGCGGTAAGGTTAGGCTTTTTGCCCGCCATCACCGAAGCGATCGCAGTAGCTGTTGCCGCCATGATACTATTTAATTTCGATTTTCCCACTGGATTACTCCTAGGCTGTGTAGTGGGAGCAGAATCCCCCGCCGTGATTGTGCCAGGAATGCTGCGACTCAAAAGTTTAGGCTGGGGCGTAGCTAAAGGAATACCAGATGTGATTCTAACTGGGAGTGCCTTATCTGATGTCCTAATATTGCTACTCTTCAGTTTAATGGTGAATTTCTTGGCACAGGGAACCCTCAACAGTAATGCTCTCCAATTCCTGCCCCTGCAAGTTCTAATCCAGGTAGCCCTTGGTGTCTTAATTGGATATATCGCTGCTCAGTTAATTATTTTCCTGTTAACCAAACAAAATTGGACCGAAACTATCGTCCAAGATACCTTAATTACCGCAGCACTTGCCTTATTATTGGTAGTTTTAGCTAAAACTATGCCATACTTTTCTGGCTATTTAGCTACCATGGCAATGGGATTTTTCCTAATACAATTAGACCCTCCCTTAGCACGACGCTTGCGAGTAGAATTTAACCATCTATGGGTAGTAGCAGAGATTATTCTATTTGTCTTGATGGGAGCCAGTATTCAACTGGGGGTATTAGAAACAACCCTGTTACCTGGCATTGTAATCCTCGCCATTGGCTTATGTATCGGTCGGATGGTCGGGTGGTATCTCTCCACATTGGGCAGTAATTGGACTTGGCAAGAGAAACTGTTTTTGTTGCCTGGAAACTCGGCAAAAGCCACAGTACAAGCAGCCATTGGTGGTATTCCCTTGAGTCAAGGGCTAGAAGGAGGTCAGACAATTTTAGCGATCGCAGCCCTCTCGATTTTGATTACCGCACCCCTCGGGGCTTGGGCAATTCCCACCTTTGCCCCTAAACTTTTATCCCAAGACCCTGTAGACCCCACCAAAGTAACCGTTGCCTCTCATACTCTCCTACTAGCCGCTGTCGATACCTCTAGTTTAGCCACCCACGTATTAACTAAAGTAGCAGATTTAGCAAGACGAAGTAATGGGGAAGTTATTATTTTACATGTGACCACAACATCAAATCAGCCAGAAGTCAAGCAGTTACAGAACCAAACTAAACGCTTGCTCTTGGATATTCGGCATCAGTTTATTACCGTAACTGGTTCGATTCCCGAAGAAATTGTTCGCATAGCCCAAGAGCATCAAGTAACAGATATAGTGATGGGAAAACGGGGACATAAACCCTGGCAGCAAGTGCTGGTCGGTTCTGTATCTCAGGCAGTGTTAGAAACCAGTCCAATTCCAGTAATTTTGGTTGAAGAAGTAGAACGAACCTCTGAAGCTTCCCAGCACTAAAGCAATCGCTCTTAAAACAAACCCCAAACCGTTATAATGTCAGTGGTAATACGCAAGTAAAGAGCAAAACACATCACAGTCATAATTATTGAAATTATGGCTTTGCCATCTGTATCATTTTTTGATACTTTAAAAAAAAACAGCGACTAAGTCGTTGATTTGATTTGTTGATTTGATTTATTGTTACCCCCGATTGGGCAGTATTAATATATGTTAGAGAAGTTTGATATTTTAGGATACCTGAACGAAGAGCAGTTAAAAGAGGTAGAGAGGATTGGCGAAATTAAAAAATACTCTCAGGAAGAGTTGATTGTCAAAGAAGGAGAATATAGTAGTGAAATTTACTTTATTCTCTCAGGAACCGTTGATTTATTGAAAGTTGAAACCCGTACTAATACAAATATTAAATTTGGAGAAATCCTAGCCGGGGAAACTTTCGGAGAAATGTCATTCTTCGATGAAGGACCTAGAACTTGCTCTGTAATAGCACAACCGAATACTGAACTTTATATCTTATCTAGAAGCAAGCTGCTCGAGAATGTCGATGACGCTCAAGAAATCATCAAGATTATAGATGAAGCAATAACTTATGACGTCAGTAAGCGTCTACGATATTGGACTACTCAATATATAGCTAATCTCCAAGAACAAATCGACCAGCTAAAGGAACGCAATAATTTTGGCTTGTTTTTCGTAATCCTATTTGTGATGTCGCTGATCGCAATACTGATTAATTCATGTTTGGATGATTTTTTTCCAAATTTTCTGAATCTTTATTCAGTGGCGTTTATTTGGATACATCTTGTAGTAATAGTCATTCCTGCTTTAATTACCTTGAAAAAGTTTAATATTTCTTTAGATAAAGTAGGAGTGACAAAAATAAATTTTAAAAAATCTTTTTTAGATGGCTTGATAATCAGTGGAATAGGAATTATATTAATAGGGTTAATAGTGTTTGGAATAGATCTAATTACGACCGGTAATCAATTAACCTCAAAAATATTAAAATTTCCGATATCTTTAGTATCTGTGATGTCATTGACTTATTTTATACACTCTTATATGCAAGAGTTTGTTCGAGCTACTGTGCAAACAGCTTTACAACGATTTCTCCTAGATGAAAAAGGTTACTTTTCTGTTTTTATTTCAGCAATTTTATTTGGAATGTTTCACGTTAGCCTAGGAACTCAAGCCATACTAGTTACATTGGTTGCTGGGGAAATATTTGGTCTAATTTACCTACGTAGTTACAATTTGATAGGGGTATCATTAGTCCATTACCTTCTTGGCTATCTATTTATATATATAAGTTTAATTTGAGATGTTAAACTAGCTTCAAGTCTTATTTAAACAGGGTGGTTGCTTCAGAAATAAAATCGAAATTATATCAGGTGCTAGGCTTTAAATAATAAAACCTAACACCTAAAACCTAACATCTAAACCTAACATCTAAAACCTAACATTTTGCCCTAACCCTAAAAACTAAATTTAAAGGGTATTAGTACCGCTCCCAATAAGGCTGAAAACCCCGCCTTTTTAGAATATCTACCTCCAGCCGCAGGATGCGATTATCGAGCTTACCATTAGCTGTCCTTGTAGACTCTTTCTCTTCCGAGTTGAGTCCTTCAAACCGTTGGAGGGCTGTAAACGGAAAGTCTTGGGCAACACTTAATTCAGCCAAGTTTTGGCGAGCCGATAAATTCTTTGGTTCCAGTTCTAGTATCTGTTGATAAAGCCCCATTGCCTTAGCATAGTGCTGTTGAGTAAAGTTAATGCCTGCCAATGCTAGTAATGCCCCAATTTGATTAGGCTCCCGTTCCAAAATTTCTTCGTAAGCGTTGCTAGCTAATCCCAAATCCCTTAATCCCATAGCTAATTCTCCCTGCACAAAGTAGGCATCGATATTATCAGGATTACCGGCAATCCACTTAGCTATTTCAGCTTTAGCTAACTTAGGCTCTCGCTGGGCTAAAACCTGTAGCCGTCGCAATTGTATAGGAGCATTATCTGGTGATACTTCTAGTAGAGTAATGTACAGGGTTTCTCGTGCTGGGTCAGCAGGCAAAGCACCCACCAAACTCAACAATTCCGGCGGTGGATCAATAGAAGGCTGAGTCTGTAGCCATTGATTGAGTACCCCTTCCGCTTCCTCTTGGTCAATACGTTTAGTTTGATATGCCACACTAGTACGCCCCAGCTGGGCTAATAAATCATTGCGATCGCGAGATAGCAGCTGGTCATAGATAACCAGAGCTTTCTGTGGCTCACTTTGGGCAATGTGAATTCCCGCTAACCCCCGCAAAGCACCATTGAACAAATTATTATTTGGGTTACTCCGAATAATTCTCTGATACCGCTGGATACTGGCATCGAGATTTCCCTGGCGACGGTCAATCTCTGCTAGCAATAATTCCGTACTCTGGTCGGAACTACCAGTAGACGTTGCCCTGTAACTATCAATGGCACTTGTTGCCTGGGCTAGTCGATTCTGCTTTATCAAAATCTGAGCAACACGGAAATTCAAAAACGGTACATCTACCCCTGTAGCCAGCAAATCTTGGTAAACACTAAGCAGTTCTGGGTCAGGAGGGTCTAGACGCAACAAAGCTTGGGCTAAATCTCGTTGCTGAGCTGCTTCACTCGGTAGGGTTTGGGTTATCTCAAGCAGCCGCTGTCGCCGTTGAGTTCGGGATAACTGACCCAATTTACCTTCTAGAATAATCTGCTTCACCAACAAGCTGTGGTTATTCGACTTCACCAAAAAACTTTGGTTATTCGACTGCTCCTCGGTCAACTGCTGATAAAGCTGTAGAGCTGATGCCCACTGGCTTGGTAGCTCACTCATCACATCAGCCACTTCCCTGACTAAAGCAGAAGATGGGTTTGGTGTTGAGGCCAGTACCTGACGGTAGAGAGTAACCGCGTCTTCGGTTAGGTCAGAGCGACTCTCACGACGACCAATTTGTGAAAGAGCCCGGGCTAAGGGTAAAGCCGCCTCATCCCTTCCTCGCAAAGGTTCTAGGACAGACAAAGCTTCTGTCAGTTGCCCAGAGGCTTGATAAGCTTGAGCTAAATCAGCCCGTATATAGGTATCATTGCCATAGGATTGGGAAAATTGATTGAGTTGAGCTTCCAATACCTGTACCGCCTGAACAGGATTGCCAGTTTCTCGTAGAGCCAGAGCATAGGCTCCCGCTGCATTTCCCGGAATCGGCTTACCGCTAGCTTGGTAACGATCAAATAGCTCCAGCCCTTGCTGATAGTCACCACTATAGGTATAGATTTGAGCAGCACCAACAATGATTTCTGGTGTAGGATTGCTCTCCAGCACAATTTCATAATCATCTAGGGCTTCCGGAAAACGACCTTGGTAGCCAAGCAGTAAAGCCCGCTGAGCACGAGCACCAGTATCATTAGGAGTTAGGTTTAATAAAGTAGTTAGGGCTTCAATCCCATCCGTCTGCCATTCAGGACGATAACTTCCCAATTCTCCTACCGCTTCGAGAGCCTCTTTATTATTTGGGTCCATGGCTAAGACTTGTTGATAAGCAGCCCAAGCATCTGCATCTCGGCCTGCTCGCTGATACGCTATCGCTAGACCTAACCTCCCTTCCTTGGATTGGGGAGAGCCTTTTAGAGCTTGTTCAAAGGTTGCGATCGCATTATCCACCCATCCTTTTTTCAACAGAGAGTAACCTCGGCGTACTGCAGAAGTCACTTGTGCTTGGAGCGCTGGTACCACCGATTCAACTGGGCTGAAGATTAATACTCCTGCTAACCCAAAAACCATCAAAAAGACCCACCAACGCTGCCAGTGGAAATTTTTTTTGCCAAGAGAATTGTTATTCATTGGTCAAAAGGATGAAGTATGAACTATCAAGGATTAACTATCAAGGATGAAGGATAAACTATCAAGGATTAACTATCAAGGATTAACTATCAAGGATGAATCAGTGTCTATGTTCTATATATGTCAGCAATTCTATTAGCGAGTAGCTTGAAAAACCTATTACTCATTACTCACGCACTCACACACTAAACACTCAATCCCACAGATTACTCACATCAAAATCAGCCCTGACTCGAACACCAAGAATTGTATCTGAAAACTCATCTCGTCCTTGCAAAGTCACACCTGCACGCACATTAGGTGAAACACGCATGTCATAGAACAATTCCCAAACATCTGGTACTTTATTACCTTCGTCCTGGCGCAAGTCATCATTAGACAATTGCCTACCATAGCCAAGCCCTAGTCGGTCATCATCCATAAACAAATCTAAGAGGTTCAGACCCACACTGTAGGTATCCCCGCTTTCATCTAAATCAAGATTTTCGTACCAACCATAGCGCCCAAACAGTCCCATCTTGAGGGCAGGAATATATAGTTCTCCATTAATCCCGTAAGCTTCTTCGCGGTCAGAAGACTTCGGACCAAACTCGTTATCCCCTCGGTTCAAAGAAAAAATTTCCTGGAATCCATCTTTCTGAGCATCCCGAGCCGATAGGTAAGTCCCCCGAATGATTGCTGTACCTACCCGGAAAGCTAGCTCGGAAGAAAACCCATCAAAGGCAAAATTATCCAGGTCTCGGTCTGAAGAAAAGCCCGCAGCTCTTACTTCCAGGTTGTCGGTTAAATTCCAGTTGAGCAGCACCCCCGGACGGGAGGCTATACCAGCTGCTGCCAGAGCAGGATTCGTCTGAAACACCGGGTTAAAGAAATGGGTCGTACTATCTTTAGCAAAGCTATTGCGGTCAAAATAAGATGTCAAATCCATTAGACCAACCACAAAGCGCAGATTAGAATAGCTAGGCACAGAAGTCGTAAAGTAAAGTTCATTGAGACTTAATCCCGTTTCCTCGGTGTCGGAAAAGCCATCCCCAGTGGTGAGGTCAACTGTGGCACCAAACAAAGCATGGGGAGAAAGGGGATAAGTTCCTTGAAGCCTTAGTCTGGCTGATGTGTCTACCTGATTCAGAAAGGCACCTTGTACGTTTAGGGTCGGAGCTAACGGGTTATCATCCTTAGGCTCAATCTCTGGAATTAATGGACGCTCTGGTGCTTCCTCAAACTTCATTTGTGCCAGCTTCTTAGGCTCAATCGATACCCAATTATCTTCACTGGGCTCGAAGCTCTTAGGGTCATATTGCTTGGATAAACCTACAGTCCTATCAAAGTCCCTCAGGCAGCTTTCGTTTGTGTAGCCACAACCAAATTCTTGTGCGCTACTAACCGAGTAGAATTGGCTCTTCGGGTTTGCTTGAAACCTAGCCGTCATCCTCGTGCATGAATCCTTAACAGCCCAGTCCTCCTGAGGCTTTTCAGACAAATTGGTAGAGTTGAACCTGTCCAACCGGTCTTGGTCTGTGTTGCTCAAGACATTATTCTGTGATGCTTTCGACGTTTCGCTCTTAGGACTAAGAGGTTTTTCCGAAAGAATTTTATCCGGAAGACTAGGACATAGACCCGAAAAATGAGCATGGGCTGGTTCTGTTTTCAGACTAGCAACACCTAACAAGAGTGATAGGGTGATCGGGGCTATAAAACCCCATTGGGCTAAGGCGGAAGTCGAGGCAATGGATAATAAGTAACTTAGCCCAACCGAACGCTTTGAGGCGCTCATACTTGGTTGATTATTAGTATCAATAGCAATAGGGATTTTCTTTATGTCTCTCATGAGCACCACAATCAATAAAATATAACTGTGCTTAGTTAATATTTATGGCAAATCATTTTTTTTTGAGCCGATAAAAGCTGCTACATTTTTTTTTATTGGGGCTAATTATGTCATAGGATTAGGCTTGATTACTTTGTTAAAAATATTAGGTTTAATCCGATCTACCAAGCAAGGTTTTGAAATTTATCAATGTTATTGAACCCCAAGGCTACTGGACTTAATGTCACTCTTAAATTCATACACTAAAAACATAATAATTACCTATCAGGGGATAGTTCAAGCCAAATTATTTATCATCTAAATACTATAAATAGTTTAAATAGCTGAATCAAACCATAACACAAAAACCTATAAATTAATAAAAAATAAATCTAGGAATACTTAATCATAAAAAAATTGAGCAAAATAAAATTTAAGCTGTTAAAATTTTATTTAATCACAATTTTATGCAACTATCGGCTATGGACAAAACCTTTATTTTTATTTTTACAAAAAAAATAGTCGAACAAAATATGACCCATTGTTTAAAAGGGTTATTTAGCATCGTTATACTCTTATTATTAAGTACTGGATGCACCCAGCTTCCATTACCAGGACGGCAATTAACTAATCGATTACTTGGTCAACCTTCCGAAGCAACTTTTCAGCTTAGGGTAACCAAATCAGACCGTCCAGGGATCTACACCGTAGCAGGAACCACGAATCTTCCCGAGGAAATTCCCATCACGGTAGCAGCGATTCGCTATTTGCACCCTAATCAACAGCTCTCTTTCAACAGAGAGGCAAATTTTATCTATTCAATTCTGGCTTATGAAAATGTCGATGTAAAGAAGGGAAGATGGCACACCGACTTGGAACTCTGGCAAATTGCACCAGACGGTAAGTTTCAAGAAGTCTGGCAAATGGATCAGTCCAAACTTGGGTTATCTCTAACACCAGCAGAGGAAGTAACCTTCCTAGCTACCCTCGCCCCCAAAGAGTCCATCTGGGAAATAGAAGAGCAATTAAAGAAGCAGCGAATAACCCTAGCAAGTAGCCTGATCAACAATACATCCGATGGTCAACGGTATGTCCAGGCACGTGAAGTTTTGTCCGTTGCCTTACCCACCGGTCAGACCAAACCACCTGAACCTAGAGCTGAGGATATTAATGATGGCTGGGGCAAGCGGTATCTGCTGCTACCAGAACCACCGATTATTTATAAACTTGACAAGCCTAATCAACGTCGCATCGATGCTCCCCTCTCAACTCCTGAGTTTTTACAATGATATCTGGTTTAAAGAGTGATGGAGTGATGGAGTGATGGAGTGATCGGGTGATCGGGTGATCGGGTGACCGAGTGATGGAGGGATGGTGTGATCGAGTGTTCACTCCATCCCTCAGTTCTTGTGCTTGGACAAAAGATATTGTGGAAAGGGAATTTTACTCACCTGTTTATCCCCTCACCTATTCATCCCCTCACCCCTGTAGACTACTGATACTAATATCGCCCATCACAACACACTGGCAAGCTAGACGTGCGTGAGGATTTTCTGGAGCTAACACATCAAGCAAATCCTGCTCATCAGGTGTGATAGGTGAAAGGTTTTCAATGCCTTTCACTACCTCGATTAGACAGGTTCCACAGGATGCTTCCCGACAACCAAAAAGCAGGGAAATGGGATGATCATCGCAGATATCAGCTAGGTTTTGGTTCGGTGCAACCTCAATGATTTTTTGATCGTCCTCAACGTGAATACTCACCATAGCAACAATTTGGGTCTCTCATTTATAACATTACTGGAGTAGGAGCTAACAGAAGTTGGACCTAACGCTTAACGGATCTCGAGAACTGTTTAAACTCTCGAATGTTATTTGCGACAGCTTTTTCAAGTGAACCGGATGAAGCCATCAGACGCATCTCGCGATTAACAGGTGACAAATAGTCTAGACCTTCGAGAAACTTGCGGATATCCGATAGAAGACGCTGGTGATATTTAGCTGCCACATGTAAGCCTTCATGTTCCTGACAGAAACACTTCTCCATCATCAGTAGTGCGTCTTGCTTAGACATCCCAAATAGAGGTGTTTGCAAGAGCTTATACACCATAGGCATAAGATTTCCACCAAAGGTACCAGGGAGTGTAGTAGATAGCCCATTAAACACATCGATTTGTAACCTGTAGATTGTTTGATTACCAATGTGCTTCTCCCACAGGTTTGGCTCAGGGAAATCCTTATAGATTTCGTGGGACATTAACTGAGACGTTGCGGTGTGGAAACTTTCGTCTAGTAGATGATAACGAGAAACTGCTGTGGGAGCCGGAATAAACTCACCATTTTTCTCTAATCTCTTATATAACTGGGAAAAAGTATATTCCTTATTTTTGAGATTTAAATTGCCAATCCCACGGGCAGTATAGTACTGGCTCGCTAGAAAAGGAGAATTACTGATACTGATGGTGTACACTTGCATTGCCAAAGGAAAGCTTGTACGTCCACCCATCCCTTTGAAGGCAGCTAAGGTTTTATCTATATCCTTAGGTTTGGTTGACCTAGCACAATGAAAAACTGTTTCGCCCATTAGGGCTAACTCTGTCTTACTACCAATAGTGTTAAAGGCACGAACATGGTAACGTTCTTGATTAGTTTCAACGTCTAGGGCATGGCAGAGAACTTCGTAATCATCAAAGGGAAAGAACGCATTTGCTGTCACTTCATTGAATAAAATTGTATTCGTTTCAGTCGCAGCAATTAAATAGTAATTCAAAGCCCAATAGAGATGATTTAGAGCTTTTTGTTGTGAGGGTGAAGCCGCTTCATAGAGGGGGCTACCGTACAGCAGTGAAAGCTCAGGTTCACCCCAGTAATAATCGCTATTGCTGCTATAATCAAAGTTTTTATACAACTCCTCTATTTTTTCGGTGTAATCTGACTCAGTGTTACGCCGATAATTAACATCCATCAGCTTAAGATTCTTGCGACCATGGACAACCTTGTCTGATGGAGTTGAAAATTGACTTCCTTTTTCTGGTGCTTTATGGGTTTTTAGCATACTATTATCCTTAGCTAAAAATTACGTAATCTACGTAATCTATAAGTTAGATGGTCTCCAGCACCCTGTACTAGTTTTCATAGTAAACGTGGTAATTGGTAATTGGTAATGGAGCAAGAGTCCTCACAATTACCAATTACCAATTACCAATCTTGAGAATATCGACAATTAAAAATTCACAATTTAGGAAAGAGGAACTGGGCGATACTGACTGTAGTAATCTGGCATTTGGAGTCCTTGAATTTTTAAACTCTGTATTCGGTGTAAAAATGCAGCCCCATTCATGATGTGGTGAGCCACATCAACCACACTGCGATTATTTGGAGCAGCGAGGTAAGACCCTTGCACCCAGTTATTAAAGCTGCCCATTGCAGGTCCGCACCAAATCTGATAATCGATTTCTCTGCCGTTCTCCCCTGACTTGGACCAACGCGATGACAATCCTAGGTACCAGCGAAAAATCAGAGCCATTTTTACCTTAGGATTATTGGCAGCTTGTTTTATTTTATCAGGATTTCGTTTGGATATATAAGCTATTGTATCCTCCCAGATAGCTTCGATTTTTCTCTTGAAAATTTGTTTTTCCAGTTTTTCTCTTTCCTCGATAGGAATAGCTTCAATCGAGTCATAGCTTCTATATAACTCAAATAGTTTCTGGGCCCGTAGGGGGAAGAGGGTGCCTTTTTTGAGGACTTGAAGTTTTACCCCCATTTCAAACATATCTGCTGCTGGAGCCATGGTGACATCAGTCATATCAGCTTTAGCCAACACTTCCTTAGCATGTTGAGATGTTCCAGCTTCAAGGCAAGACTGATTAATAGATCCAGTCATAACATAAGCCGCACCCATCATAAAAGCAGCTAAGGCTGATTGTGGCGTACCAATACCACCAGCAGCTCCAACTCGAATCGGGTTTTGATAACCATATTTTTCCTGAATTTCATCCCTCAATTCCAAGATAGAAGGTAACAGACAAACCAAAGACCGATTATCTGTATGACCACCTGAATCAGCTTCTACGGTGATATCGTCTGCCATGGGAACTTTTTCTGCCAAAGTTGCCTGTAGCTCACTGATTAATCCCTGCTCAACAAGTTTTTTAAGGATTTGTTTTGGAGCAGGCTGGAGAAATTTTACAGCAACTTCTCTTCTGGAAATTTTAGCAATAACTTTGTTTTTGATTTCGATTTGATTAGCTGTATTCAGTCCTAATCCAGCAGCTCGATAATAAACAATGTTGGGAGTTAAATCTAGAAATGCAGACGCTTCTACAGTGTGAACACCATATTTGATAAATAGATCAACAGCATGGCGTTCAATGGCAGGTTCACTGGGACTATGAATTAAATTAAAGGCGTAGGGACCTTGGGGTAAGGCTTGTTGAATACGTTTAATAGCTGCTTCCAGGCGGGAAGGACTTAATCCCCCAGCACCAAATGAACTCAAAATTTTCTCTTTGCCGAGAGCAATGACCATTTCCTCGGATGCAATTCCACCAGCCATCGCTCCAGTAACATAGGCAGATTTTACCCCATGAAAGGATAAAAAACTGGGATCGCCTAACTGTTGAATTTGTATTGGTGGAACTGCCATCAGCAGTTCTATTTGAGAGCTTTTGCCATTTTCGGAAGGATACCAGTACCCTTCTTGGGTTACGCCAATCTGTCCTTGGGATCTAACAATATAACAGGATTTATCTAAATCTAGCAGTTTAGCCTTAATGCCTCGATCATCAAATGCTATCCCATCCAAAGACCCTTGCCAACCTTGATTTTGACCATAAAAACAATTTAAAAATCCGATTTTATTAGTTTCATTATTATTTTTACTTAGATTTTTATCTAAAGCTTTTATTGGTTTAGAGCTAGTTTGAGTCATTATAATACAGCTAATTATTGTTAATTAATTATTAATTTATGTGACAGTTATATTATAGTTACGGTGGTTTGCATAACTATCAGGTATACAGGATTGTTTTCCCACTTCCCACTTCCCACTTCCCACTTCCCACTTCCCACTTCCCACTTCCCCGCTCCCTGGTCCCTGGTCCCTGGTCCCTGGTCCCTGCTCCCTGCTCCCGTCTTGATGCAGTCGCTCATGGGGGAAACCCCCAAGACCGCGCTGCATCGCTGCTTCCTAAAAACCTAGAAGTTTTTACCTAACTGAATTGCAAATCGCTTTACCTATCAAAACTTTGGTAATATCAAGTCTGATAGCTTATTTTAATTTGGTTTTAGCGCTACCAGACTTGATCTCAAATTAGACTAGTTAATTGCTACAGAAGTTTACCCTATTAATAGTTTTCTCAGGTTATAAGAGATTATTGTAGGTGTCTATAGCAAATTGGGCACGCTCATCAGGAGATTCGATTTCAGCAAACTTCTCAATAAAGTGGTTCGCCTCATCAAAGCTCCACAGCTGATCACCACCTTCTCGGTTCTGGGCTATATACTGTACGGCCGCCTTAAAGACAGCACGACCAGCATTTTTGGTATAGGGCACACCTGCATCACCACCACCAAACTCTAAATCCAGATGCCAGAGCAAGACATTGCACTCTGCAGGAGATGGTTTGTGCTCCCGCAGCTGCATGCTTTCCATACAGGCTTCATGGGAATAGGAATCAGCAAGGGAATGGAGAAAAATCGCTAAAGCCGTGATAGAGCTTGCCGGTACAGTTTTGAATCTCCGACGATTCAAAGAGTATTTAGGCGTTACCAGCAGATCGTCAGAATTGCCGTAAAGAGCCCACTGGTCCATGGTCTTTAACTCTGGGATTCCCCTTGGACAGGAGTCGGAACTGTCGGTGAAGTAGTTGCAAGTGTTGCATTCGCTGGCCTCAGTGGGATAGGACACACCGAATGAATCATTGCAACCCCGTCGGGGAAAGTGCCAGTATTTACTGTACTGACCCTGACGAAGGGTTTTCCTGAGACGCACGTTAGTGCCGGTGTAACCTGTAAAGTTAACTGAGTCCACAGCTTGATTGGTAACTGCAATCTGTTCTGCCAATTCTGGCGAGAAACCCGCTCCCCGCATTAAGGTGCGAGTAAATTCGTAATGAAAGGTACTGTGTCCTCTGAGTCCGTTGCGGTAGAACTCGTTGAAGGCATTTGTAGGTAACACCCAGCATAGAATTAGAACGATGGTAGATACCCAAGTCAATACAAATAGTGTTTTACGCTTCATATTTTGTTGATAAAGAATTATGATTCAGAATCAAGTAACTGCTTTGAAAACGTTACTTGGTGCTGAATAATGTCACCAATTTGCTTCAAGGATTCTTCTTGATTCCTTAAAAAAGCAGAATGGTTTTTGGTGATGCGAGATGTATTATAACTCAGGTTTTTATACTGAGTCTTGTGTAATTCGCTTAGGGTTACTTCCAGGCCAAAATTATTACTTTCTTTGTCTAATTCTAGACTGTATTTTTTATTCTCTAGGGGGATTTTAATAGCCTGGCCATAGTTTATTTTTTTAGTGCTTGCAAGGCTGTAATTTAAAGCACACTTATCACTATTTTCATCGTTTAGGACAGTACTTTGAAAGTTTGATGAAGTTATGGGTTCAGATGCTTCAAAATTGGGTAAAGTTTGTGGCTGTTCCCAAGTCTTATGAATTAAGACATTTGACGATAAAGTTTCAGCAATTTCCTGGTTAGTATTGCTCAAAATGCTGGACTTAATCCGGCTCCCACCCAAGGTTATGGTTTTAACCATTGAGCGCCGCTGACCCGCATTTTCTGCTTCCTGAGTATACAGCGCAGACAAATCCAGAGAGACTTGATGACTAACTAGCTTGGCCAAGGCTTTGACAATAGAGGTATGGTCATTTGAACCTCTTTTATTGAGGGAAACGGTGACATTTTCCTTATCCTTGAGGTTTTCACGAATCCATCTAGAACAAGTACTGCCAGCGCCTATCTCCACAAAGATCTTGGCTCCATTGTCGTAGACTTGGTTAATTAGCCGAGGAAAATCGAGGGGCTGACAAAGACCCTTGGCGATAGCATGGCCAATGGCATGGCTTTCAAGGGTAATGGGTTTGTAGTCGGCTGCAGAATAAAAAATAGTCTCTGGTTGGTTGCCGATAGGTAAACTGGTGAGTCTGGCAAGTTCATGGTATTCAGAAGCCATGGCGTCACAATGAAGTACATCATCGGCAGGAGCACGGAAGGCATCGCATTTGAGAGTGTCAATCAG
The DNA here is from genome assembly GCA_011524395.1 of Moorena sp. SS36440bin_2. Classification (GTDB taxonomy): domain Bacteria; phylum Cyanobacteriota; class Cyanobacteriia; order Cyanobacteriales; family Coleofasciculaceae; genus Moorena. The sequence goes on along the minus strand of WTKN01000066.1, from coordinate 53,524 downwards.
CCTCCGACAAGCTTGAGGATCACCAGCAATTACCACTTCTTTTGGCGTATTGATATGAGTAAGATAGACCCGATTCTCATGTTTGAGATATTCCACAACTTGGGCTACCGGAGTGATCAGAACATAGGTACTCCAAATTTGTTTGTGCTGATCATCGTTGCCTTGGGGTAATCCCCAATAGTCGCGAACTGCGTTTTTAGGACCAGATAGTCTTTTGCGAAATATCTCAGAGGAGCTTAAGCCATCGATCGCCTCTTCATAGTTAGTCCAGACTGACTGACCAATCATCATACTAAGTTCCCCTAGGCTGTACCCAAAGGTAGATTCAGGCTGAACTTTGAAATAATCCCTCATGATGATGGTCAAGATTCTAACAAAGCAAATTCCAGATGTGAGCATGCTATGGGAATCATCTAACAGTCGCTGTTCAAGGACTTCCAGTTGCTTTCTGGATAAGGCATTTAAGCTCCTTGGATAAAAAAGTTTTTCCCTCAGGAGCAAAGCGATATTGGTGATATGTTGATCTGCCTCGTTGTAGACTTTGGGAAACAGTCGAAAAATATTCTGACCTAGTCCGATATAGGAATTGAAAGCACCGGGATAAACAAATGCAACGGTACCTCGTTTAGCCAGTGGTTTAGCTGTAAAATAGCTTCCCACAGGGGTTTGCCAGTCTTTACCTGTATCAAAAGCCTTGGGAATCCCCTTAATTGCACGCTGGATCTCTCGTTTTAATTCATCGTTGTTGTGTCCCAGAATTGCTAGGGTATAAGTGGCCTGAGAACGTTTTTTAAACGTGGCAAAGGTTTGGCGAGCAGCAGTAGATAGAGAAACACAATTTTCGATAGTTTGTTCTAAATTATGCAGCTGCTCGAATAACTCCGATTGACCATCAGCAGCAATGGGAAACAGATAAAACGGTGTTTGTTCCAAATAGCTGCTCTTGCGATCGCACTGACTCTGTTCCTCTGACAAAACTATATGGGCATAAGTCCCCTCCAGTCCCATACCGTTAATTGCTGCTACTCGTTTAGTGCTCTCTGGTGGTAAAAGCCAAGGTCTTGATGCACTTGCCACATAAAATGGACTACCTTGCCAAACCTCGGGCATTTTAGGAGCAGTCCATTGAGGTGTTCCTGGAATATACCGGTGATAGACACAGAGTGCAGTTTTGATTAAGCTAGCAATTCCTGAAGCAACATAGGTATGACCAATATTTGCCTTGACACTACCTATTGCACAGCTTAAATCAGGCTTGGGAGTTTGATACGCTTGGGTTAATCCGCGAATCTCTGCCTCATCCTCCTGAGCGACTCCACTACCAAACACTTCTAAATAGCCAATATCCCCAGGTGTGATTTCTGCTTGAGTATGAGCCTGTTCACAGGCTTGTATAACAGTTTCAGCCAGAGGCGGTTGCGGGAAAGTATTGGCCTGGTCTGATGTGCTACGGCGTTGTACCAAACTGATGGCATCAATCACTGCATAAATACGGTCTTGGTCTTGCTTGGCTGTATCAAGACGCTTTAAAACCACAGCGCCAGCCCCTTCACCAACCATCCAGCCATTAGTGTTTTGGTCGTAACTTAGGGTATTGACTCCTGTGTTGACCTTAGCCAATTGGTTTCGCAACAAAACATTTTCCGCGCCCCCAGCTAGGTCAACAGCACCCACAACTACCGCATCTACCTCCCCAGCAGCGAGTAATAGTTGTGCTGTTTCTAGAGCTTTGAAGGTGGAATTTTCCCCAACACCGAGGGTGAAGGAAGGTCCGTTGAAATCCCACAGAGCAGAAATACGACTGGCTGTGATCGCACCCAGGTAACCTAGATAGTCACTGCTTTTTGCCTGCTCGTGCATGCTATCTTTAACAATGCCTTCTAGGGTATCGATAGCTTCAGAGACTAAGGATTCATTCGTGTCAACAAAACTTTTTTTGAGTTGCCAAGACAAATGCCATCGCTCCTGAAGCTGGTGACCAGTAAGTTCGCTTTCTGCAGCGATAATCACTGCCACATTTTCCCCCTCACTTAGTCCTGCGTCTTTCAAGGCACGATCCGCTACCTTAAGCATTAGCGGTTGTTTAGGGTTGAGTGTGTCTGCTTCATTGGGCGGTATCTTAAACCGTAATGAGTCAATGTCAAAATCTTGGATGTAAGCGCCTATGGGTGCTTTACCGTCTGTAAAGCCATAGTCCTTGAGCAATTGCTCTTCCTCGTCAATTCCCTTCCAGCGCTGGTTAGGAACGGGGATAAAATGCTGGGTTCCATCATAAATACTGCGCTCAAACTGATCCAAACCATCACAGGAGCCAAAAAAGCTGTCCATGCCCACAATCGCTATCTTAGTAGCTGGCACGGGTGTAGAGGGTTCCGCTTCAACATCAGGGATTTCTTCGACCTGAGTGGATTGCTCAAGAATCAAATGAGCATTATTTCCGCCAAAACCGAAGGTATTAATGGCTGCCCGTTTAAGCGGTCTATTGCTCGGCCAGGGAGTTGCAGTTCGAACCACTTGGTCCGCTGCAATCACATTATTAGGAGAGCTGAGGGGATTCGTGATATTAATGGTCGGGGGTATTACACCCTTAGACATACTCAAAATGACTTTAATGATGCTAGCCATGCCAGAAGCAGTGACCAAATGACCCAGATTAGACTTCACAGAACCCACCAGCATAGAAGCTTGATGCGGACCAAAGAAGCTATCAACAGAGCCAAGTTCAGTGGTATCACCAAGGGGAGTACCAGTAGCATGGCATTCTAAATAATCGATGCTCTTTGGACTAATCTGTGCCTCAGTATAGGCTCGTTCATAGGCTAACATTTGCCCTCGGGGGTTCGGACTCAGCAGGTGCTTTCCCCGACCATCATTAGATAATCCATTACCACAGATTGTCCCATAAATTTGATCGCCATCTCGAATCGCATCACTGTATCGCTTGAGCACCACCATACCAATCCCATCTGCTGGGGTTAGACCTTGGGAAGATTGATCTAATGGTCGGCTGACATCATTTTCCGGGTAAGCGTGAATACCAGAAAATAGCATCCGAGCGAAAATTGGATCGCTATAACTAACCCCTCCCGCTAACATCAAATCAGCTTTGTGGGAGAGTAGGTAATGACTTGCCAATTTCACTGCATACAGTGATGAGGAACAGGTAGAGTCTAGGGTATAGTTAATATCGGATAGAGAAAAAGCTTGAGCGACTAAGGCTGATACCGCACCATAGCTCATGCCATTATACAGAGATAATTTGGCAGATTTCGGTAATTTTGCTAACTGGAAGTTTTCATTCTGCAAAAGCTCCCGAAGTGCAGCTTCAATGGTCTGCTCATAAATCGATATAAATAGTTGATTCGAGAGTTGAGTAAGGGTTGAGACATTACCAAGAATTACACCCGACTTTGACAGCACCCTGTCATTGCTCAAATAATTACTATGTTGCAGTGCTTGTTTGGTAACATACAGGCACCCTTGGAAGAGAGGATCTAACCCTTCAAGGACTTCTGAAGGCAAGTTGTATCCAGTGGCATCAAACGTAAAATCTCGGATATATCCTCCCCTTAAGGAGTATGTTTTATCCGGTTGATTTTTTAATGGATTAAAAAAAATTGCCGGGTCAAGTCCTATGTCATCCTCACTTAATACTGAAGTTGAATCTTTTCCGTTAATCAGATTATTCCAGAATTCTTCTGGATTTTTGGCATCTGGAAAAAGGCAAGAAAATCCAATTATTGCTATTTTATTCATTGAAAAAATATAAAAAAATAATAAATAATTACTTGAAAAATTATTTTTATTTAAGACATTAAATTATACCAAATCCGGTTAGATAGGTTGCTTAGCTAAATCATAAAATCAAAAATTTGTAAAGATATTGATTATTTTAAATATAGTCTTATTAAACCGGATTTGGTCTTGATTGCTACTAGTTAACTATATAGCTTTTTACTATAGAGGAAAAATTGTTCCTTTCCAGCCAACCCAACGGGAGTACATTTTTCCTTCACGATTATGGGCTATGATATCAGCCTGAACTTTATTACTGATTTTAGATCGTAGTTCGGTAGATATATAAAACGTTTCGTCGGGTGGAATCATGGCAAATTGTTCAAACTTTTCCGATTGGGAAGGTAACAACTGCTCTTGATGAAAAGCATAAATTAAAATCCCATTAGAGTGTGTCTGAAGATCAGCAATATAGGGATTGAAAGTTTGAACTTTAAACTGTCCTTGTTGTCGATAACTAATAGATTGCCAAGCACATTCTGTAGTCACTTTTTCAGGAGTCAGATTCAATATCTTGTTCACTCCCCAAAAGGAAGGACCATGAAATAACGTGTATTTTCCAGTTTGATATAATGGGTATTCAACCTGTTCAGCAATTCTCGGATCTTCTTCAATGTTAACGTCCTCATAAGTGGGAGCACTAGGGATTTCTCTGACTAGCTTAATAGTAGCCCGATAATGCTCATGATAAGGAATTTTACTTTGTTCTTTTTTAGTCCAGATCTTTCCTTCAAATTCTATTGAATCGTCGTTCTTAGCAATTTCTTTTAGATCTAGAACATATTCGCTTGCGAGATTATCATTGAAAATAATCCCTTTCAAGACCTTGAAATTTGTGTAACTGAAGAATTTGTAACCCGGATACAGTTGTTCACAGGCATTAATAATCCATCCTACGCAACAAGTAGCTGGCAATACTGGATAACCCCCAATCACGTGATCTTGTAAAAAGGGATTAGCTTCCAGTGTCAACTTGCGGCGAATACGATAGGTTTGTAACTCAGGGTTTAACTCCCGGAATACCGGTTCCATTGGAGTGCCAATCACTACTTGCGCCGTTTCCTGATTGGCAGTATCCAGTTCCTTAACTAGCATGTTTGTCCCCACTGGGATCGGAATAATTTCAACGTTGCGCTTAGCAAACGCCTTCTTTAGTTCCGCAGTCACCATACCACTGTCCCAAGGTCCCCAATTTATGGCAACCACATGGCAGGAGGGATGGTGTTGCTTGACCAGATGAGCTGATTTGTTGAGAATTTCATTTGCGATCGCATAGTCCGACTGACCGATATTTCCGTAAAAACCAGCTACAGAAGAAAATAGAACTAAATAATCCAGTTGACCTGGGCTGAAGCAACTCAGCAGATTTTCCAAACCCTTTACTTTGGTAGCATAAACGGTCTCAAAATCTTGTTCCGATTTCTTTTCAATTAATTTATCCGCTAAAACCCCTGCTCCGTGGATAATACCGGTAATTGGACCCATGCGCTCAACGACAGTTGCCACCTTTTCCTGTAAGGCTAGAGCATCGGTTACATCAACATCAATATAGTCTGCCTGAGCGCCTGCCTGTTCAATTGCCAAGAGAGTTTTGTGAATTTCTCGACTCGAAACAATTGTCTTAAATATCCGTTGTACTTCCATCGGGGTAGGCTTCTGTCCTTGGGCAAGGATATTTTCCATAATCCGTTTTTTCAATTCAGATTCATGAAAACAATCCTTTGCCCAAGCTGGTTCATCTGTCATGATTGATGAACGACCCAGTAGAATAAATTTGCATGGTTGCTGCTGTGCTATCCGAATCACGCACTCAGCGGTAATCCCTTTTGCTCCGCCACTGACAAGAAACACTGATGATTGACTGATTTGAGCTGTTTCGAACATAAAATTTTCCAATAATTTTATATTTAATTGATAAATAGTTACTATTTTTAACTTTTATTGTCAGGGGTGTAAAACTATAGTTTGTGGCACTTGGTTAGGGAGCAAGCCACATTTTTAAAGCAAGCATCCATAAGACACGATAGGACAGTTTAAGCAAATAATCCTATCGTATTATTACTGACTTATTAACCTAAAAACAGGAACTTTTAATTATTTTTTGCCGTATTTTAAACAATAAACTTCACTTATATAACGGGCTATCTTGCCTGCTTTAAAGCTTATTCATTCTATTTAACAAAGCGTAAGATAGCGTTTATCGTAGCTATGAGGTACACATTATTTTTTCGCTATTCCCTATTCCCTGCTCCCTATTCCCTGCTCCCTATTCCCTGCTCCCTATTCCCTGCTCCCTGCTCCCTGCTCCCTGCTCCCTATTCCCTGCTCCCTGCTTCCTGCTCCCTCCCAGAGATTTGTACCTCACAAGTCGTAGAATTGCTATATGCAAACCGCCGTAACATCTTCAACGTGTTGGTTGATTGTTCCAGTTTGGTAAGATGCACCCTAATTTTTGCCACTAGTCAAACTGAGCACTCAGTACTCAAACACTATATTCAGATAGATTGTTCAGTACCCAGGGTGACTCGCCCCTGTGAACTATATCCAACTTCGGCAATATAACGGTTGGGATCATGAAGTTCAGCCATGATATACTCAGCCGACTCCTCAGCATTTAGGTCAGGACTTAGGTCAATGCCCCGGCAAAATACCGATTCCCATTCAAGGTTGAGGGTTTTAGTCAATCCAAATAGACCTGCACCAATTGCACCAAAGTTCACGTTTTGTGCTAAACCAAACGCTCCATCAAGACGAGCAACAGTCATGAAACAACTCCGTCCTTGACGTGCGGCTTCATTCAGTGATGGTTTGAGATGTTTGGCAATCAAAAAAACCTGCTTAAGAAGAGCTTTTTCTAGCTCAAGAAAGCCAATCCCATGATTGGGCTGGATCTGAATCGCAGGATTGAGATGAATGAATGCACCAACGGAACCATAGTTAGCAGTAATGGCTGCCAATTGTTGTTTCAAATGCTCCTCACTCAAATCGTTCAACACAATACGACTAACTGCTTTGGGTAAAGATGCTTGTTCTGCAATTAGGGATTGGGGAAAACTTAAGACCACCACTTTCCAGTCACGCTCTGTTAGGGATTGAGCCAGTTTCGATGTAGTTAGTGAACCATCATCGGTTAACAAAACAATATGTTTGTCAGGTAAAGTGAAATCCAAACTATCTGGATCAGGCAGAGCTTTCAGTTTTACTAAACAGCGTGGAATATTATGATCTAGGTCAAGTTGCTCATTAAAAGGCTGGTTCTGGAACTCTTTTTTTTCAGTCGTAACTGTCTGCTGTTGAAGATACTCAACAATTTGACCAAGAGTGCGCAGTTCTCCAAGTTGCTCTGGATTCGCTTCAGGCAAATCAGGGCTCATCTCCTGTAGAGCGCCTAGGATTTCCACCCGTTTGATGGAGTCAATCCCTAAATCCGCTTCCATGTCCATATCCAGCTCTAACATTTCCGCTGGATAGCCGGTTTTCTCGCTAACCACATCTAGCAAAGTTTGACTGATGGCCTCAACATCTATAGCTGTTAATGGTGTTGAAGTGTTTAGGGCTTGATTTTCTACAACTGGTTTAACATCATTACTCTCTACTGACTCAGATTCGATTGACTCAGATTCGATTGACTCAGATTCGATTGTTTCTATCTCAGCTGAGGTGTTAGGTGTTATTTCAGGTTCGACAGGGAGAACCTTGGAAGCCTGCGACTGTAAGTACTCCACGATTTGACCAAGGGTACGCAGTTCTCCAAGTTGCTCTGGATTGGCTTCAGGCAAATCAGAATTCATCTCCTGCAAAGCACCTAGAATTTCAACCCGTTTGATGGAGTCAATCCCTAAATCCGCTTCCATGTCCATATCCAGCTCTAACATTTCTGCTGGATAACCGGTTTTCTCGCTAACCACATCTAGCAGAGTTTGACTGATGGCCTCAACATCTATAGTTGAAGTTTCTACGGCTGGATTTTCTACAACTGGTTTAACATCATTACTCTCTACTGACTCAGATTGGATTGTTTCTATCTCAGGTGAGGTGTTAGTTGTTATTTCAGCTTCGACAGGGAGAACCTTGGAAGCATGGGACTGTAGGTACTCCACGATTTGACCAAGGGTACGCAGTTCTCCAAGTTGCTCTGGATTAGCTTCAGGCCAATCAGGATTCAGCTCCTGCAAAGCACCTAGAATTTCCACCCGTTTGATGGAGTCAATCCCTAAATCCGCTTCCATGTCCATATCCAGCTCTAACATTTCCGCTGGATAGCCGGTTTTCTCGCTAACCACATCTAGCAGAGTTTGGCTAATCTCATTAATATCCGTGGCTGCTGATGGTGAAGATGCTACTTTTGCTGTTGGCTCAAGCTTGACTTCAGTTTCTAAACTTTCCTGAACGGGTTTTGAGACATTGCTTAAAGCTGGCTCTGGCTCTGGCTCCTTCACCAGGGTAGCAGCAGGAACAGTTATAGATCCACTTGTGTTACTAGAGCTATCAGAGAGATTCGGTTTAACTGTTTCCTCTTGGTTGACAACTTGCCCATTGTCAGAGGTTTGGCTATCCTGCTGCTCTACTAACTTATTTGTTTCTTTGGTCTCTGTAGTCAGTTTAGGAGTGGATGGTAAATTATTGAGACTATCCTGAACACTAGTAACCGATGTTGTCACCGTTGTAGAAGTAGCTTGTGTGTTTAACTCCTTCCCCAGCAATTGATTACCATTACCAGCTTCTAGCCCTGGTTGATCAACAACCTCACCTTTGAGAACCTCTTGATACTGCTGTTTTACCAGTTGGAAAAAGTTCTTGGTATACTCTAGCTGATGGTTTAAATATTGCTCATGGACGTTGAGAGTCTGACCTTGATGCTGGTGAAACTGCATCATAGTGCGCTCTAAGCTCTTTATCACAACTTGCTTCGTTTGCGCTTGTTGATCAGTTCCGTTGCTGTTGCCAAACAAGGAATGCTGCTGCTGCATCAGTTGGAAAAAGGTTTTGGCATATTCCAGCTGATTGTTCAGATATTGTCCGTGAACATGTAACGTTTCACCTTGATGCTGACTAAACAACTTCAAGCTATGCTCTAAGCTCTCTAAAATACGTTGGGAATTTAGAGATAGGGTTGGTGTTGAGGGCATTTTCGATTCAAGAGCCGGTTGAGTAAGAGCTAGTGCTGGTTTAGCATCAGACTTGTGATTGGTGCTACTTCCAGAGGAGGTCATAAGATGCTCACTTGGCTTCTGGGTAAGTTCAGTGGGATTTGATGTTGGTTTAGTCTGAGAAGTCTCCATGGGACGTAACCGAGATGTGGGCTGGATGAATGGGGAGAGTGCAATCCTGTTTCCTGGCTTCTGGGCGATCGCCCAGAAGCCATTGTTCTGGCTAGACGGATTTCCATTACTCACCAATGGTGTCGATCGAGTCACAAGCTTAGTTGAAGAACTCCCCTGATCATTGGCCTTAGCGGTGTGACCATTGCTCTGGCTAGAGCCATTTCCATTACTCACCAATGGTTTCGCAGTGACAAGCTTAGTTGAAGAACTTCCCTGATAATTGGCCTTAGCGGTGTGACCATTGCTCTGGCTAGAGCCATTTCCATTACTCACCAATGGTTTCGCAGTGACAAACTTAGTTGAAGAACTCCGTTGATAATTGGCCTTAGCGGTGTGACCATTGCTCTGGCTAGACGGATTTCCATTACTCACCAATGGTTTCGCAGTGACAAACTTAGTTGAAGAACTCCGTTGATCATTGGCCTTAGGGGTGTGACCATTGCTCTGGCTAGACCCATTTCCATTACTCACCAATGGTTTCGGAGTGACAAGCTTAGTTGAAGAACTCCCCTGATCATTGGCCTTAGCTGTGTGACCATTGCTCTGGCTAGACCCATTTCCATTGCTGACCATTTGTGTCTGTTGAGTTTCAACTTTCGATCCATGACTTGCCCCATTATCCTGACCAAGAGATGTCACTTGATGTCCATCCTGCAAAGCCTGTTCAAAAGCCTTTTTCGTCTTTTCTGACACATAATTAGCGCAATTTAACCGGTACTTGAGGACTTTTTTCTCCTCAGTCTTGGGTGCTGGAGGCTCAATTTGGTAGGGGTCGAGGTTTTTCAACGGCAAACCTGCCACGCGCAACTGCATAACTGCTTGACGCAATTGGCGATCGCTATCCTGTTGACGACTCGCGTTTAAGGCTACGGCGACATGGGGTTTATCACCAAGGATATCCTTTACTAAGTGGGTCAGGATGCTCCGAGGTCCAAACTCAACAAAGCAATACCCCCCTGCATTGTAAATAGTTTCGATTTCCTGCTTGAACAGTACTGACTTGCTTGAATGTACTCCCAAAATGTTTTTAATGTCTTGGGGTTCAGTGGGATAACGCTCCCCAGTCACATTGGTATAAACAGGAATTTTTGCTTTTTTGAACGTAACTGCTTCAGTGGCTTGAGCAAACGCTTTTTGGGCATGTCCAATCAGAGGAGTATGGAAGGCAGCGGAAACTGGCAGCAAAGTAGCAGAATACCCTTTTTCAGTAAATACTTGCTGTACCTTCGCAATTTCTGCTGTTGAACCGGCTAAGACTACTTGGCAATTGGAATTGAAATTGGCAATGGTAACTTGAGGAAAACTATCAATAACCTCTTGGACTCGATTAAAGTCTTCGTTCACCGCCAACATGGCTCCCGGATCAAAATTTGGATCATCTGGGGTTGCCATGGCCTGGCCTCTAGCTTTAACTAGGAAAAAGTAATCCTGATCACTCAAAACTTCAGCAGCCCAGAGAGCAGTGAGTTCTCCAAAGCTGTGTCCAGCAATAAAATCAGGCTTAAATCCTGCTTGTTGCAGAATCTTATAAAGACCAACACTGAAGGCTCCGATGGCTGGCTGAGAATAATTTGTACGTTGCAGTGCTTCAGTCTGGATATGCCGTTGAGCTGTATCAAACACAGGGGCAGGAAAAACCGTTTCTGAAACGGGCTTCAAACTATCCTTGAGGAACAGACTATCGATATAACCATAGGTCTCGCGCAAACAAGGGAAATTCATCACTAGTTCCCGCCCCATTTCTAGATACTGGGAACCTTGCCCTGAAAATAGAGCAACGACTTTTCCTTTCAGCTCTATGGCACTTTGACGATAGTAGATCCCTTGGGGATGATTCCACGATTGTGCTTGTGGTTTCTTTTTTAGCCAGTTAATAGTGGTTTGTAAGCATCTGCAAGCTTGTATTAGAGAATCCGCCACAAATCCCACTCTGGCTTCAGTGACCGGAATTTCTTCAACTTTACAGCTATCAATTAGTTTCTGGTAGTGCTGCTCTCCAGTTTTAAATTGCAACTTTTGTAAGGTATCTTCACAACGAGCTAACAATTGCTCCGGTGTTGGCGCAGAAAGGAGAATAGACTCGGAAGTGTGGTGTAAACGATAAGCATTATTATGTTCGGGTTCATATTCTTCCAGAACAACATGATAATTGGTGCCACCAAAGCCAAAGGAACTCACACCAGCACGCCTTGGCCCATCTCCTTCAGCGCGAATCCAGGGTCGGGTTTCAGTATTCAAATAAAATGGTGAATTATCAATATCCAGTGCTGGGTTGGGGTTGGTGATGTTAATCGTAGGTGGTAAGATTTTGTGGTGTAGAGCCAAGGCAGTTTTGATTAGACTAGCTGCACCAGCCGCAGCTTTGGTATGCCCAATCTGGGATTTAACACTACCGAGAGCAACATACTGCTTTTTGGGGTTGTTTTCACTAAAAACGTCTTTTAGAGCCTGGAATTCACTGGGATCCCCAGCCCTAGTCCCTGTACCATGTGCTTCAATCAGGCTAATACTGGTAGGAGAAAAACCTGCATCTTCGTAAGCACGCTTCAACGCTTTCGCTTGTCCTTCTGGGCGAGGAGCGTAAATGCTTTTAAATCGACCATCACTGGAGGTGCCAATACCTTTGATCACAGCATAAATTCTGTCATTATCTCGCTTAGCATCCTCCAGACGTTTGAGTACCAGGATTCCGATGCCTTCACCCAGCATCATCCCATCCGACTCAGCATCGAAAGGCTTAATAGTCTGGTTTGGGGAGAGGGCAGGGGTTTTGCTGAAACACATATAGACCGCAAGGGAGTTATCGGTGTCAACTCCTCCAGTGAGCATCATGTCAGCGCGATGCTCACTCAGCTCACTAATTGCCATTTTTAAAGCACCTAATGAGCTAGCACAGGCGGCATCCACTACACAGTTTGTTCCCCCCAAATCTAGACGGTTGGCAATTCGTCCAGCAATCACATTAGCTAGCATCCCGGGAAAAGCATTTTCATTCCACTGCACATAGGCTAGCTTTATCTTTTCGACAATTTTTTTAGTATCCTGATCCGATAACCCACTACTTTTTAGAACTTTCTCCCAAATCGGATACTCCAATCTAACTGAAAGTGGTGTAGATAGTTGTTTTGCAAGTGCCGAGCCTAGGATAACCCCAGTACGCTCTCGGTTAAACTCCCGGGATTTGCCATAGCCGGCATCTGCGATCGCTTCCTTTGCCACTACTAGACTTAACAGCTGGGAAACATCTGTTACTTCGAGGATATTCGGAGGGAGCCCAAACTCCATCGGGTTAAAATCGATATGTGGGATAAATCCGCCTCTTTTGCAGTAGGTTTTGTCCGGTGCCCTGGGGTCTGGATCGTAGTAGTCGTCTGCATTCCAGTGGGAGGCAGGAACATCAGTAATGCAGTCGATTTTTTCAAGAATATTCGTCCAGTATTCCTGCAAATTTCTGGCTTTCGGTAGAAGCGATGCCATGCCAATAATGGCGATAGGAGTTTGTGCCAGTTTTTGGTTTATATTGCTTAATTCTGTGAATTTATCCGACATCGTGTCTTTCCCTTGGATACGTTGGATCAGATTCTTTTCAAAGCTATCCAAGTCGTCTTGGAGCTGGGCCAATGCCATGTCAAGTTTAGAATTAGACATAGACTGATTCTTAACCACGATAAACTAGTTAACTGAATTTGTAATTATTTTCATGTTATGGTAAATCTAAAACTAGTTTTATGCACTGACTTGATTAATTGATAATTTATAACTAATTTAAATAAAAAACAAACAAATAATAATTATATTTTTCAAGCATTACTGCTATTTAAGCTATTGTAAATAGCATCGATTGCCCTAGGGTATGATCTTTTCACAAGTTTCATGTCCTTAATGTTGATTATTGACTGTTTGTAAAGAGACATAAAAAACTCCCAATAGAGGGACGTAGAGGAAGAGATAAAAGTAGGGAAGGAGCAGGCCATCACGAAGCGTGTCGCTCACGAAAACAAGCTTATGGGGCAACTCTCTTTATTGATCATATTTTGGATTAAATTAGCTAGTTTGTACAGCATGCCCGTAGCGCGTTAGCTCAGGAGTTAAGAGGTGAATGCTTACCCTAAAATCGTATTTTTTTATCAATACCAAGTCTATTTATCTAGAACGATAGCAGTAATATAGTTGGTGTAAATGACAAAATCAACCACATTGTTCGTATAAAAATTATCTGGATTTAACCTAGCCAATCTCTACGGTTTGACACTTTGAAAGCAATAAAAATTCAATAAATAAAATAAGTTTGTCTCAACTAGTAGCATAGGAGTCTCGCCTGTCACCGTTTTTTTATGTTGAGCTAAACTAGGGTTAGCATCGTAAAATTAGTTTTAATTAGCCATGTAGTTTGACAAATAAATCCAGAGTTACAGGTTGATCGAGCACTTAAATACAATAATCATACAATTTTATAAATATCAGAAATCTATTTGATAAATTTTGTATAAATTATTTATTAAGATCATGGCGATTATAGCCTTAGGTATAGCTTTAAGCCTTCAAGCACTAGAACTCTGTCAATTTACTTTTGAGGGTTAGGCCAAGGTTAATGGTTCATGGTTAATGGTCTTAGGCTTTGAGATCCCTCACAAGAATAAAGATCAGCTCCTAGGGATGGGTCACATCCCCTGTCCCCACTTCACGCCAAATCACCTCAGCCCGTTTACCGACAATGACTTCTTCGAGATCAGATAGAATTAATCGGCTGCCAGCCTTGAATAACTGTCGGGTTAACTCCTGTCCAAAAGCACCAACTGCTCCCATAAGGAGTACAACGGCTTCTTGTAAATGACTCATATGACTGATTCGTCATTGATTTATACATAACTTCTATTCAATCATTCAAAAACTGTGAATGAAATTCCGAAAAATCAAGATCAAGTAATGGTAAAAAATTGGTGAATATCTAGAATTTACCGGCACAGTAAAGCCGATATCGTGCCTATAACATTAAAAAGTACCTAAAAATAAAAAAGTCTATTTTTTTAAATTATTAATAAATTAACTTCAAATTTTATTAGCATAATAATATCTATTTGATACAGAGTAATTTTCTGCAAAGGCAATTTTTTATTTTTAATTTATCTAGAGTTAATTCCATGGCAAATTAATTGACAGTTTTAGGGAATCATTATATGATTGATAATTCACTATGTTGTTTCAATAAAGATATCCAAAATCTGTGGTTGGATCTAGTCGGGGTATGCAACAATTACTGTAGAAGCTAGCGCCTGCTTAGGTAACTTGAGTTAATTATCTCAGAATAAATATTTGTCTTGGTTATAACTAATGCCTTGACCACTACCTTACCGTTATCTCTAATAGGGATGACAAACTTTAGCCTCAATCACCCTATATGATTTCAGAAACAGTCATAGTTTTGACCAAAGCCACCTACCTGGGAGCAGAATTTTTCTACCAAGTACAAGGAAAAATAGAGAGTTCTAATTTTCGTTAAAGCCTCTATTTTTGCTACCGCAAAATTTTCTGATTAGCAAGAATCTAAAATTATGAATTTTTTGAGCCGCCTATCCTCAAACAATCGAACATTTTCCAATAATAATTTATTCTTGAAAAGACTATTGCCTTTCCCCAGAGTCAACAGGGGAATATCAGGTAGTAGTCAAAGCTCAGATAATATACTAGCGGATTTTATTACTGTCCTGAAAGTAGGCACCCCAGGTCCCGAGGCTTTTGTAGGGGATTCAGGGAATAATATCATTTTCACTCGTACTGGTAATGATATTTTACTGGGTGTCGATCCTGGTTCTCCTATACCTGGTAAAGGAGAAATTGATATCTTAATTGGTGGTCCTGATAGTAATAGTGAAGGAGCGAACATCAACGCCCCTACCAGAGACCGATTTTTGTTGGGGGATTATAAGAATCCCTACTACGCTGGCGGTACTGGATTCCGAGGGAAGAAAGACTATGCTCTAATTCCAGACTTCGATCCCAACGAAGATACTATTCGGCTTCACGGCGACTCAAGTAACTATACTCTGAAATCGATCGGACCGAGAAAAAATCGCACAGCTATATTTCTGAATAATCCTAGACCTGATCTGATCGCTGTTTTGCCAGGAACTTCTGGTCTGAGTCTAGATGGTGACTACTTTGAGTACGATAATACTCCCCCATCCCAAGAACCAGCTTTCGATAATGCTCGGCAGTTGGGAAGTGCTGGTGTTGATATTGCCTTTAACGTTGGCACTGATAGCGTTGGTAATGTATATGTTACAGGATGGACTCAAGGGGACTTGGGGCAATCCAATGCTGGATCTCAAGATGCCTACGTAGCTAAATACAATAGCCAAGGTCAACAACAGTGGCTTAAACAGTTGGGGACTTCTGGTGAAGACCGCTCCTTTGATATTAGCTTTGATAGCAATGACAATGTTTACATTGCAGGCACCACCACGGGTAACTTAGGGGGGCCGGTTGTTGGAGGAGATGATGCTTATTTTATTAAGTTAGACAGTAATGGCAATACGCTTTTGAGTCAACAGTATGGAACTTCCCAATTCGACACTGCCTTTGCCATTGACGTTGACAATGATGGTAATATCTACACTGGCGGATATACTACAGGTGACTTAGGGGGAGTAAATGCTGGATCAGATCAGCCCATTCCCCTATATGATGATCCCTATGTTGCCAAGTTTGATAGTAATGGCAACCAGTTGTGGGCTAGACAGTTTGGTACTCCTGACTTTGACGAACTTTATGGTGTTGCCGCCGACAACAATGGTAATGTCTTTGCGACAGGATTCACTACTGATAAATTAGGCGAAGAGCATGCTGGGTTGTATGATGGCTGGTTGACAAAGTTTGATAGTAACGGCAACCAGTTGTGGATTGAGCAGTTTGGTACTTCTAATTATGATTTTGCCTGGGATCTTGCTCTGGATAGCTCTGGAAATGTCTATAGCACAGGATTTACCTTGGGCTCTTTAGGGGGACCGAATGCTGGGTATTATGATGCTTTCTTGGTTAAATATGACACGGATGGTAACCAGCTATGGAGTCAACAGATTGGAACTTCTGGTTCTGAGACCGCCTTCGCTATTGACATCGACAGTGAGGATTTGATCTATATTTCAGGAATCACTGATGGTGATTTAGAAGGAACCAATGCCGGACTCAATGATGTCTTTATTGCCCAGTTCAACACTGACGGTGAGCTGTTGATGACTGAGCAGTTTGGAACCCCCGAAGATGACTTCGCCTTTTTTGGTATTGATGCCCAGCAGCCGGATAAGGTTTACTCAGCCGGATTTACTGATGGGTCTTTGGGAGGAGCCAATGCGGGATCCTTTGATGCCTGGGTAGCTAGTTCCAGCCTTTCTGATGGATCTGTGCCTTCAGGGTTTTGACCAAAGCCCCCTGGGAGCATAATTTTTCTACCAAGTACTCAGCAGTTGGGAAGTGCCAATGTTGATATCGCCTTTAACGTTGGCATTGATAGGATTGATAATATATACGTTACAGGAAAAAGTACCTAACACGTTTAATCTCAAACCATTAAGCTAACACCAGCAAAACCTTATGATTTCGTCACTTTGTGATCTATTGAGAGTAGCTAAAACCGAGTAGCTGAAATCTGAGCGGTCTTGCTTGAGGGTGTCTTCTACCACTTTCTGAGATTTAGTACTTAGGCTCTAAGCTTATTTATATAGACTGGTTGTGGGCTATAGGGTGTCGAGTTGAGTAAGCAAAATTGGAACATTGATTGTTAGGTTCACTGCTTAACTCCTGGGACTTTGCTTACAGCCCCAAAACGTTTTTTTATTATCTAGAAAATTTCACGATTACATTTATAAAAATATCTATTAAAAATAATACTACAATTAGTAGTATTTTTAATTAGATATGCTTTAAATAATCTTTAAAAAATATTCCTAAAATTCCCTTGCGATAATTTGTCAACCATGACATACTATTTAAAGGTATATAAATAGAGTTATTTTACCCAAAAAATAAAGTTTAATTTAGGATAATTACCGGTTTTTTAAAAAATCTATAGGTTCAGTGCTGCCTCCCCAAGACCGAAATGGTATGTTTGACCCGTAATTAAATTCGCGTGATTGTCGCACCTCTGCATCGCTACTCCCTACTCCGTTCGCGCAGCGTGGGCTTTGGCGAAAACGTAGCCCACGGCATTAGTTTCCTAAAACCAAGGACGAAATTACCTCAGCGAATTAATAAATGCTATATATCTATGATTTGGTTTTATTGCTGAATCAATACCAATTTTAGCCACTTCAAACCATCCATACTTTCTGCCTCATGTTCTTAAATGAGGTTAATGTACAACAGAATTGATTATACACTAAAACCATTGACAAAGGTGCAATGCACTTATCCACTACTATTGCTAAATAACGATTATCGTGCATAAGGAAAGTCAATCATTTACAAACCCTATAAGTCAGCGCTATCTGATTTTATCAGCAGCTATGGCTTTAGCTACTGGGGGGATTTATCTCTATGGTTTACCCCAATTTGAATCTAAACGTCAAGGTTCTATATCAAATTCCAATTCCCCAGAAAATAGCATTCCCATAGTTGGGATCACTGCCCTTGGACGTCTAGAGCCTCAAGGAGGAGTGACTCGTTTGTCTGCCCCTAATTCTGTAGGAGGTAGCCGAGTTGAACAACTTTTAGTGAAGGAAGGAGACAAGATTAAGGCAGGGCAAATCGTTGCTCTGCTCGACACTTATGCTCTTCGTTTTGCTACTTTAGAACAAGCTAAGCAACAGGTTAAAGTTGCGAAAGCTCGTCTGGACAAGGTAAAAGCTGGGGCTCAGGCAGGAGAAATTTCGGCACAAGAGGCAACGATCGCTCGCTTACAAGCTCAGTTACGAGGGGAAGTGGCGGCACAGGAAGCAACCCTAGCTCGCTTACGAGCTCAGTTGCAATGGGAAGTAGCGGCACAGGAAGCAACCGTGGCTCGCTTACAAGCCCAATTGCGTAATGCTCAAGCAGAGTATAAACGTAATCAACAACTCTATGAAGAAGGTGCAATTTCCGCCTCTCTTTTTGATAGTAAACGTCTGCAAGTGGAAACGATTCAAGAGCAAATTAATGAAGCAAATGCTGCTCTGAAACGAATTGTGAAAACCATTGAAGAACAAATTAATGAAGGAAAAGCTACTCTGCGACGGACTATGGACACTGGTCAAGAACAGATCACTCAAGCTAAAGCCAATCTAAACCGTATTACTGAGATTCGTCCAGTAGATGTACAAATAGCTCAGGGAGAAATTGAGAGTGCGATCGCTGCTGTCAAGCTCGCTCAAGCTGAATTGAATTTAAGCTACATCCGTTCTCCTATCGATGCACAAGTCCTGAAAGTTAACACTAAATCTGGAGAAATTATTGGCACTGACGGAATTGTTGAGCTAGGTCAAACCGACAATATGTACGTAATTGCAGAAGTCCATGAAACGGATATTAGCAAAGTCTATCTGGGTCAAAAATCTACTATTTATAGTACTATTTTTGATAGTGAAATACAGGGAACAGTGGCTGAGATTGGTTTCCAAATTGACAGACAACAGGTTTTTGATGTTAATCCTGGAGCAGATACGGATCGTAAAGTGGTGCAAGTTAAAATCCGCATTGATGATTCCGTAGAAAGTCAACGAGTTGCAGCATTTACCAACTTACAAGTAGAGGCTACGATTAACTTGTAACTCGGTTAAACACATTCATAATTGTTCAATCCGCAATACACGTTTACCAAAATAGTTGATGTATTTATATTGTTGTTGTCAAGCGATGCAGGGGCGCATTCCTACTCCCTACTCCCATTAACCCAGAACGAAAGTCCCTTAAACCATTGATAAATTATATATTAAATTCCCCAGACATATCATTTCCTAAAATGCTTAAAAAATGATTCTCCAACTGCCTATTGCCTGGTTACAACTAGCGAGACAAAGAGTTCGGTTTCTGGTTGCTCTAGCTGGTATTTCGTTTATCGTTGTTCTTATTTTTATGCAACTTGGGTTTAACGATTCTCTTTATACTAGTGCTGTCAAGGTGCATCAAATTATCAAAGGGGATTTATTTTTAATTAGTTCCCAATATAAATCATTGACCGCTAAGCAGAGCTTTCCTAGAGAGCGTTTATATCAGGCTCGAGGATTTAATGGAGTAGAATCAGTTAGTCCATTATATCTAAGATTTGCGAAATTCAAAAATCCCATTACTGATCAAAAGTTCTCAATCTATGTTATTGGGTTTGATCCGGGAAAGCCTGTGCTTAGTTCCCCGGAAATCAATCAAAACCTGGATATTCTAAAACTTCCTAATGTAGTTTTATTTGACCGGGGGTCTAGACCTGATTTTGGTCCAATTGCTGAGAACTTTGAGCAGGGAAACACGGAACAAACTATTGAAATATTTGGCTTTGCAGCCAGAAAAGGTTATCGAGTTAAGGTTCGAGGCTTGTTTACTCTAGGACCTTCTTTTGGGGTGGACGGTAATTTGGTAGTTGGCGACTCAACATTGTTCCGGATATTCAATGTCAATTCAGAAATGATTGATGTAGGAGTCATTAACCTCAAACCTGATGCCGATAAGGAAATGGTTTTAAAAAATTTGCAAAACCACTTATCTAAAGATGTTCTAGTTTTTTCTTATCAAGAATTTATTGACTTGGAAAAAGACTATTGGAAGACAAGAACTCCGATTGGATTTATACTTAGTCTGATGCTCGTTATGGCAGCAGTGGTTGGGGTAGTGATTGTCTATCAAATTCTTCATAGTAATATTTCTACTAACTTAGTTGCCTATGCCACTCTAAAAGCAATTGGCTATCCAAATCAATACTTATTATTTTTAGTATTTCAACAGTCTGTTATATTAGCTGTTTTAGGCTATATCCCAGGATTAGCAATCTCTATAGCTCTGTATGATGTTGTCTATGATGCTACTGGGTTACCAATGGAAATGAGACTTAATCAATCCTTTCTAGTTTTAATAGTAACAATTTTAATGTGTTTTGCTTCTGGTGTATTAGCTGTTAACAAAATGCGGTCTGCCGATCCAGCTGATATTTTTTAATTTTATTTTTATAAATTTGATAGCCAGATTATAAACTTGATAATTACTAGAGTATAATCAAAAAACCCGATGTCCCAAGAAATTGTGATTGATATAAAAAAACTGAATCATTACTTGGGTCAACAGTCATTACGGAGCCAAATTTTATTTGACATTAATCTCGAAATAAAATCTGGAGAAATTGTAATTCTAACGGGGCCATCGGGGTCAGGTAAAACAACGTTGTTGACGTTAATTGGAGGATTGCGTTCTGTACAAGAAGGAAGTCTAAAAATTATAGACCGAGAATTGTATGGCGCTAGTCCTGCTCAATTAGTATCAGTGCGTAGCCACATTGGTTATATTTTTCAAGCTCACAATTTACTAGAGTTCTTGACAGCTCGGGAAAATGTTCAAATGGCGATTGAACTGCATCGAGGCATCTCTAAGCGGGAAGCTCGCACTAGATCTGAAGCCATGCTCAAACTAGTTAAGCTCGGGGATCGAGTTAATCACTTCCCTCAAAACCTTTCTGGGGGTCAAAAACAACGGGTAGCCATTGCCCGTGCTTTAGTCAATCAGCCCAAATTGGTCTTAGCAGATGAACCAACTGCTGCTTTAGATAGTAAGACAGGTCGAGATGTGGTTGATATTATGCAACGACTAGCTCTTGAGCAAGAATGCGCTATTTTGATGGTGACTCACGATAACAGAATTTTGGATGTTGCTGATCGCATCCTTCGTATGGAAGACGGGTATCTAGTCACACCACAGTCACCAGCTAATAACGAAGTAGAAAATGCAAAAGTCGAAAGACAAATTGAAAATTGAAAATTGCTATTAACATCAATTAACTGCAATTACCAATTAGTAATTGACATTTTTTTCAAAAAATTACAAATTAAAAATAACTAAAAAAGTCAACAAAATGCTTGAAACTATCCCTGATCAAATCGATCAAGAATGTCATACTGAAGAAGCTATTCAAGCCTGGTTAGTTTCTCAACTCGCCGAAGGACTGGAGGTTGATCCTGAAGAGATAGATATCCAGGAACCATTTGAAAGCTACAACCTAGAATCAGCGGATGCTTTGATTCTTTTAAGTAGATTAGAAAACTATCTTGGCCGTGAGGTATCTCCCACTCTGTTGTGGAACTATCCCAACATCGAAGCCCTAGCAGAACGTTTAGCTGAAGATCCCAATAGTTAAACATCAAGCAGCCAGTAGTGGTAATCATGACCAAAGTTCAGATGAAGGTTAAGAAATGGATGCGATCGCAATTATTGGTCTAGGTTGTCGTTTTCCTGGTGCCAGAAACCCGGAGGAGTATTGGCGGGTCCTATGTAACGGGGTAGATGCCATTACAGAAGTACCAGCCGATCGGTGGGATATCGATGCGTTCTACGATCCTAAACCTGGTACTCCAGGCAAAATGAGTACTCGGTGGGGTGGCTTTTTAGAACAAGTAGATCAATTTGACCCCCAATTTTTTGGAATTACTCCGAGAGAGACAGTTTATATCGACCCGCAGCAGCGACTATTGCTAGAGGTAGCTTGGGAAGCTCTGGAAAATTCTGGGCAGGTATTAGAAAAACTAGCCCACAGTAACACAGGTGTTTTTGTTGGTATTTCTGCCGGCGATTACCACCAGCGCTTTCAGGAAGGAGGGTATAATGCCATAAATGCCTACATGGGGACTGGTAATGCTTTAAGTATTGCTGCTAACCGCCTCTCCTACTTATTTGATTTTCGAGGGCCGAGTATGGCGATTGACACAGCCTGTTCCTCTTCATTGGTGGCTGTACATCTTGCCTGTCAAAGTCTGCAGAGTGGAGAGTCTAATTTAGCCTTGGCGGGTGGAGTTAATCTGCTGCTGTCTCCACAGTTGACCATCATTTTCTCTCAGGCACAAATGATGGCTACAGATGGGCGTTGTAAAACTTTTGATGCTAGAGCCAACGGTTATGTTCGGGGAGAAGGCTGTGGTGTTGTAGTACTCAAACGTCTGGAGGATGCGATTAGAGACAATGACAATATCATTGCTCTGATCAAGGGTTCAGCCCTTAACCAAGATGGCCGTAGCAACGGACTTACCGCTCCCAATGGTCCGTCTCAAGAAGCAGTTATCCGCCAAGCCTTGGCAAATGCTGGAGTGGCACCAGCTCAAATTAACTATGTCGAAGCTCACGGTACAGGAACTCCCTTAGGAGACCCAATTGAGGCCGAAGCACTAGGGGCTGTTTTGAGTCAAGACCGTTCCCCGGATAACCCCTGTATTATCGGTTCCGCTAAAACCAATATCGGTCATCTAGAATCTGCCGCTGGCATTGCTGGTCTAATTAAGGTAGCGCTATCGTTATATCATGGCAAGATACCACCGAGCCTGCATTTCCAAACAGCGAATCCCTATATTGCCTTCGACAAACTTCTGCTTCAGGTACAGCAAACCCTGACCCCTTGGCCAGAAACCGATGGTCTAGCTTTGGCTGGATTGAGTTCCTTTGGTTTTGGCGGAACTAACGCCCATATCATTCTAGGGCAAGCTCCCCAAGGGGATGAGGAGTTGGAGAAAAACACAGTTGTTTCTCCTGAGGTCTCCTCGTTACCTTATCTGCTTCCCTTATCTGCTCGCAGTCCAGAAGCTCTGATAGCTTTAGCTAAGCAGTATCAGGAATTCGTAACACCAGCAGCGTCTGGTAGCACTGCCTCATTATCAGACATTTGTTATACAGCTAGTGTACGACGTTCTAATCATGACCACCGTTTGTACCTGGTATTTCAAAACTGTCAGGAACTGACCGAGGGCCTTAAAGCATTTTGCTCTGGAGAAACTTACTCTGGTCTGTCTTGGGGTCGTAAGCAACGGAACCGGCGTCCTAAGCTAGTTTTTGTCTTTTCTGGTCAAGGACCCCAATGGTGGGGGATGGGGCGTGAATTATTATCTACTGAACCGGTCTTTTCCTCCACTATAGAGAAGTGCGATCAGCTACTACGTTCTTATGCCAACTGGTCACTCCTAGAAGAACTGACTGCTAATGAGGCTACATCCCGCTTAGCAGAAACTGAGATTGCTCAGCCAGCTATTTTTGCCTTGCAAGTTGCTTTAGCTGCTTTGTGGCGGTCTTGGGGAATAGAACCTAAAGCCATTATCGGCCATAGCGTGGGAGAAGTAGCAGCAGCTCATGTTGCCGGAGCTCTTAGCTTGGAGGATGCAATCCAAGTTGTTTTCCACCGTGCTCGCTTAATGCAGCAGGGAACAGGTTTTGGGAAAATGGCAGCTGTGGAGTTGTCCGTAGCTGAGGCAGAAGAACTCTTAGCTAAGTATGCCGGTCGTCTTTCTATTGCTGCCATCAATAGTCCTACCTCACTGGTTCTATCAGGTGAAGCAGCAGCCCTGGAAGAAGTGCTTGAGTCCCTTGAGCAGCGACAGATTTTCTGTAAGATGATGCGGGTGAATTATGCTTTCCACAGTCCCCAGATGGAGCCGTATCAAGATCAATTAGTGCGATCGCTTCAAGGAATTACACCTCAAACTGCATCTATTCCAATCATCTCAACCGTTACAGGTCTAGCTCATCAGGGTGAAAATTTTGATGCTGCCTACTGGGGACGCAATATCAGAGAGCCCGTGCGTTTTGCCGCTGCCATTGATCAACTTATCAAGACTAAGCATAATCTATTTCTAGAGATTAGCCCCCACCCAGTCCTAGGGATAAATATCTCCCAGTGTCTGAAAAACTCAGACAAAAACGGAACAGTATTGCCTTCTCTACGGCGACAGCAACCGGAAACAGCAGTTATGTTGGGTTCTTTGGGTACTCTCTACACCCAGGGCTACTCAGTAGACTGGAGCCGACGCTATCCATCTGGGGGTCAGTGTGTTTCCTTGCCCTCTTATCCTTGGCAGCGATCGCGTTACTGGTTGGATGTAGTTTCTAACTCAACTGAACAGGAGAGTTCAGGGGTAACCCTAACCGTGAGCATGCCATCAGAACTTAATGGGAAATCCACCCCTAATGATGGTGTCGCACCAGAAGCTAAGCCAAGTCTAACCCGCGCTAAATTGCTGGCAGCAGAACCAGAAGAACGCCAGGGACTGTTGGGGTCTTACTTGACAGAATTATTAGCCAGGGTTATGGGAATTGGTGTCAGCCAACTGGACTTACAGCAGCCCCTTCATAGCATAGGACTTGACTCCATAGTGGGTGTTGAGCTCAGGAATCAAATTGAGACTGATCTAGAGGTGCTTGTTCCTCTAGAATACTTCATTGGTTTGAGCATTGAGGATTTTATCACCCAAGTTCTCCTGCTGGTTGTTAAAGAAGCCAACTCATCACCTAATGAAGGAACTGAAGGCAAACCAAGCAGTACGGACTCGATGGATTCAACTAATGAGTCTTTAGGGAAAATCACCTCTTCAGAGAAGGTAGTAGCTCAAGCCAATCTTTGGGTCACCCGTCCAAAGCTGAATTCTCACGCAAAACTACGTCTATTTTGCTTTCCCTATGCCGGAGCTGGTGCTTCTATCTTCCGCTCTTGGTTAGAATTTCTACCACCAGACATTGAGGTTTGTTCAATTCAACTGCCTGGGCGAGAGAACCGACTCCAAGAAGAGCCATTTACTCGCCTTTCAGCTTTGATTCAGGCGCTAACACCTGTTTTGCGTTCTTACTTAGACATTCCTTTTGCCTTTTTCGGTCACAGTTTAGGAGCGTTAATCAGCTTTGAGCTTGCCCGTGAGTTACGCAAACAGAACTTACCGAGCCCAGTTCATCTATTTGTTTCTGCAAGCCCTGCTCCTCAGGTACCGGATCTGAATCTACCCATCCATCGACTGCCTGATGATGAGTTTATCGAGTCACTAGGTCGCTTAAATGGAACACCAGAGGAAACATTACAAAACCCTGAGCTGATGGAGCTATTCCTCCCGGTGTTGCGAGCAGACTTTGCGATTTTGGAAACTTACTTCTACTCTAGTGCAGATCCCCTCGATTGCCCAATCACAGTGTTTGGTGGCAAATCCGACCCCAAAGTCAGTGATTCGCAACTTGAGGCTTGGCGCAAGCAGACCCAGAGAGACTTCACCATGCAAATGTTTCCCGGCGACCACTTCTTCCTGAAGAGCCATGACCAGCTTTTATTGGAAGCGATCGCTACCCAACTTAGCCAACTTGTCAAGGTGATGGAGTGATGGGGTGATGGGGTGATGGGGTGATGGGGTGATGGGATGGTGTCAAATCCCACTCCCTGATCGAAAATGGCCTACCACCAAGATACTATTCCTCAGAACAAAGAATAACAATTTTCCTAATCTAAGTGCTAACTACTAACTAGTCACTACTAATTACTAACCACTAACCACTATTTTGACAAAGCAGCAAAATCCTTAAATAAACCTTGGCTAAAAGGCCACGCTAAGCGAAAAACCGACTAACTTGCAACCTTAAAACAACTAACTTTCAACCCACTAACTTTTCAGCTATTTAAGACTAAAATTATCATGCCTGTTATTGCTGGTACTGCCTTTACGTTTCCCGAGCACTACTATCCTCAAGAAGTGCTAGCCACAGCGGTCAAAAAGTTTTGCATCGCTATGAATCTAGATTTTGATCTAGATACCATCGACCGCTTTTTCAACAATGTCAATATCAAAGGCCGTTATTTCACCCACTCCCTAGATTTCTTCTTTGACCCATCGACTCCCGGAGTTACTGCTGAGCGGTCTATAAACCTTGCTCTCGATAACTTTGAAAAAACTGTGGGGTCATTGTTATCTTCAACCGGCATCGACCCCCAGGAGATCGGATTAATCGCTTCCTCTACACTAACCATTTCGGTTCCCTCCCTGGAAGCTCGGTTAATGAATCGCATTCCTTTTTCACGGTACATTAAACGACTACCAATGTTTGGCTATGGCTGTATGGGTGGAGCAGCAGGTATAGCGCGAGTGACAGAGTACCTAGAGGGACACCCCAAGGATGCTGCAATTTTCTTTGCTGGTGAACTCTCCTCTACTCTGTGGCAGGGTTCCTTGCAAATGGAATTGCAAACAATGATTTCTAAACTACCAGACGACCCCTCTCTCTACAGCGAAATCATTTGCTCTATCGTTACTGCTGCACTGTTTGCTGATGGGATGGGAGCAGTTTTAATGGTAGGTCGCGATCATCCCTTAGCCAAGCCAGGTCAACCTCGGGTAATTGATATTGCCTCAATGTTGCTTCCCAATACCACTCACTTGATGGGAATGGATATTGCCGATACCGGGTTCAAGAATATTCTCAGACCTGAAGTGTCTGACCATCTCAAAGGAGGACTGCGAGAGGTGATTGACCCACTGCTGAACAAGCATAACTTATCAACAGATGATATATCCACCTGGATTGTGCATCCAGGTGGACCGAAGGTAATTAAAACTGTACAAGAAGAGTTTGGACTGACTCAGGAGGCAGTACAGCTTAGCTGGGACACCTTAGAAAAAGTTGGCAATATGTCCTCATCCACTGTGCTCTATATGCTCAATGAAGTTTTATCTCAAGAGCAGCCCAGTCCAGGTAGTTATGGCTTGATGGTGGCAATGGGACCAGGTTTCTCCCAGGAAATTCTGCTATTCCAATGGTAGTAAGTGGTCAATGATTACTAAGGTTATCTTCACGCTTGTTGTAGTTGCGGTCATTTTACAGCGACTGATTGAACTTCGTATTAGCAAAAAAAATGCAGCATACTTGCTTACTAACGGAGGAAGGGAATATGGATCAAATTCCCTTTGGATAGTGAAAGTATTGCAGGTGAGCTGGTTTGCAGCAATGATTAACGAGGTTTGGTGGCTCAACCGCCCCTTTATCCCAGGATTGGCAGCGATCGCACTGATGCTTACTTTAGCTGGTCAAGGCTTGCGATATTTATCAATGCGATCGCTCTTAAAGCGTTGGACTCTTCCCATCATTACCTTTCCAGGCTTGCCTGTAGTTAACTCAGGAATTTACCGTTACCTAAAGCATCCGAATTGGCTAGGAGTAATTCTCGAAATTGCCGCTTTACCCCTGATCCATAGTGCATATCTCACCACTATCGTTTTCAGCATCGCCAATGCTCTATTAATGAGTCGGCGTATTCCCACTGAAGAACAAGCCTTAAGCGAAGACACCAACTATGCTGATGTCTTTGCCAATCAACCCCGTTTTATTCCAGTCATTGGATTTATTAAAGGAGCTAATAGTTCTAGATGAGAGTTGGTATTAATCCTGAAAACTTCCTCGAAAAGAGTGCCCTCGCCTTGGGGCAACTACCCCAACCTGCGATTGAAACTCAAGCCTGCCTGATTTTAGCCCGATCTCTGATAGCAGGAACACAGCTAGGTGTGTTTGAAGCCCTAGGGTCAAGTCCACTTTCCGCCCAAGAAATTGCTGAGCGTTGTAATCTCAACAAGCATGCTTTAACTCAGCTTTTAGATGCTCTTGTTGCTACAAATTACCTTGCTAAAAAGGGGGAGAGCTATACTTTGGCTCCAGTTGCCCGTAAATGGCTACTACGTGAGAATGAGTCATCACTTTACGATTATACCATTAGCCGGGTTTTGGCGTGGGAATGGCTCACCCACTTAGAAGAGTTCATCCGCACTGGAGACCCTCTGGAATCTCACGATAAAATGTCCCCCCATCACTGGGAACTTTATCATCGGGGTATGCGCTCAATAGCTAGTGTAGCTGCTCCTGAGGTAGTCCAATACACACCTGTACCAAATGGTGCTCAGAAAATGCTAGATGTTGGTGGTTCTCACGGCTATTTTTCAGTAGCCCTCTGCCGCCGCTACCCTGATCTTCAAGCGGTCATCTTCGATTTACCTGAGGGCATTGAATATGCAGCACCACTCCTTGCCAAGGAAGGCATGGGAGATCGCGTGGTGTACAAAGCTGGGAATGTTCTTAAAGACGATCTAGGCACCAATGCCTATGACTTAATCTTTATGGCTAACCTAATACACCACTTTGATGAAAAAACTAATATTGAGCTATTTCAGCGTTTGGCTCAAGCTCTGCGACCTGGAGGCCATCTTGTCGTTCAGAAAACTATATTTCCTTCCAAAGAAAATGGACAACTGGGTGCATTAGGGAATTTGTTTTTCTCTTTGACCAGTGCTGGTAGTAACTGGTCTTTCTCTGACATAGCTCAATGGCAACAAAAGGCAGGTTTAGTTCCCCGCAAACCCATTGAGTTCCGGCAAACACCAGCTAGTGGTCAACAGGTGGCAGTAAAGCCCTAAGTCTGTTGGACAGATACACTTATTAGTTATTATAGCAGTTCTCAAATTGAGAACTGCTATATATGTTTCTAATTGCTAAAAAATATTTATCATCAATATTTTTAATATAAAACATGTTAAAGATTTATTACAGAATTATTATTTCCTGTTGGAAAACATTTGGGTTTAGCCACTGGTTTTTTTTATGGGTATTTCTGCCACCCTTAGCTTTTATTTTGCTTAGACTAAGCCTGGCTTTAGATGAAATTTTCTTTTCTAAGTATCGTGACATTAAGGTGGTGAAACCAATATTTATCATTGGACACCCTCGCAGTGGTACTACTTTTCTCCATCATGTATTAACTCAGACAGAAGAATTTAGTACATTCAAAACTTGGCATATTTTTGTGCCATCTCTGACAGCACGTATTTTAGTTAAACCTCTGGTTGACTATTTAGTTAAACACAATCTCAACTCCGTGATACCTGATGATATTGGACATGGAATTTCTCTTGATAGAGTAGAAGAAGAAGAACTATTATTCCTTCACCAAGCCGATACTCAATTTGTGCTTTTAACCACACCCTTAGCCTTTGATGATCAGGAGCATCCGGAGCTTCGCTTCCATGATCAACAACCAGCATCTCGTCGTCGAAATTCAGTAAAATTTTTTGAAAGTTGTTTAAAGCGGCATATCTATTACACAGGTAACAAACAAGTAGTTGCGCAAATTCATTTTTCTACTCACCGCATTAAAACATTGCTAGAAATATTTCCAGATGCCAAATTTATCTATTTAGTTCGTCCACCTCACGAAACAATTCCTTCTCATCTTTCCCTGGATAGAAACTTTCTGGATAACCAATGGGGTCTAAAAAATATACCACCCGAGAAAATTAAACGATATGATGAAAGGCGATATCGCTATAATGTAGACCTTTATCGCTATTTTTATCAGCTTCAAAAAAATCAAGAGATACCAGAAAGCAACGTCAGAATTATGCGTTATGATTTATTAATATCCGATTTAGATAAAGCCTGGGAAGAAATAGTAAATTTTACTGGAATTAATCCCAGTAATCAATTAAAAGAAGCTATTCAAAAACAAGCGCAAAAACAAAAAAAATATAAACGCAAACATCGTGTCAGAAATCTTGAAGAATTTAATTTAACAAGAGAGCAGATTCTCAAAGATCTTTCATTTGTTTATCAGGAGTACAAGTTTGATAAAATCGCCAACAAACTATAAATAACAATAGACGTAAATATTAGCTGTCAGTTAACGCGCTACTTGAAACGCTTACCTTGCTACCTATCAACTATTCATATAGCGATTGCCCCGCTATCTTAAGTAAATCTCGATCAGGGCTACTAGGAGGAGAGTGGAAAGAGGGGGAGGAAGCAGGGTAAGCGCAAAAATCAATAAGCCTAGGCTTATTGATAAAAAAACCGTGTCATTCTTAACAAATTAACTGTATTCAGACTACAATGCCATCAGCTTTTTAACGGGGTTTTCACCCAGGGCAAACGCATCTAAATTCCACAAGCCTTATCTAGTAAGGATTTCATCAATTCATGAAAAACAGGACTCGATCGCTACACTCCTGACCCTGCCAGCATGCACAAAAATAATATGCGTTTGCCCTGAGTTTTCACCCCATCAGCTGTTTCTATTTAAGCTTGGAAATCTCAGTATTATCCTCGCCAGGCATACACATTGAAAATATTAGAACCCTGAAACAGAGGTTCTTGTTCGACTTGAATTTCGCTTAAGCCCTGTTCTTTGAGCAAATTCGTAATTGTTTGGAGTCGATCCTCTAGATCGTGAACTTCAACAACAATTTGCTTGATTTTTTGCCAATCCTGAGCTTCGATGCCTAAAAGTACATCCAACTCGCTTTTCTCGACATCTATCTTAAGCAAATCAATCTTTTCGATATTCTGTTCCCTTATCATCTCTGAGAGAGTTTTTAACTGGCAAGTTATCCGCTCGATTTTAAAAGTTCTTTCCATTAGTTTTTCGATAAAAAATGGCCGCATAAACTTCGGAAATAAAAAAAGCCAATGAAAGTTTTTTTGAGCGTATTTAAGATTACGAAAAATAGACTGATTAAGTTGATTTTTTATCTCATTTGAATCCTCTGGATATGCACTAGATAACATGCTAGCGTTGGGGTTATAAGCGAATGTTATACTCTTAGATTCCTGAGAAAGTCCACAGGAGAAGGCTTTAATTTTATCTGAATCAAAGCGTTGAGCGTTAGCTTGTAGTACATTAAAAACTGCTGGAATAGGTTCAAAAGCATAAATATTAACATTTTTATGACAGTTTTGATATGCCCATAAGGCAAACAAACCAATGTTAGCTCCTACATCAAACACTATATCACCTTCGTGGAGCTCAATTCCATATTTAATGTACCCTTGAATCTGTTCGTACAGAATTGGTACTTCTGTTTCCCGCAGGCAAAATATTTTGTTACCATTAGGAAGCTTAGTTTCTTTAATTATATTTCCCATAAGGATAGAACCATTTGTTAATAAGTTTTACTAGGTAGTGATGTGAGAAAGAACAGGTTTACCTGAAGCAACAACCTGCTCGATAATATCAGCAGCTCGATTCACTCCTCCTGATCGTCTAATTGCCTCTTTTAACCTCAAGGCATTCTTTTTATAGGAATCTTCAGTTAAGACTCGTTTGATAGCTTTTTGTAACTTCTCCACCCTGACTTTGCCTACAGGTACTACCTCCCCTGTTCCTGTCCAAGCGATCCGCGCCGCCACTCCAGGTTGATCGTTAGCAATGGGAAGAGCTACCATTGGTACCCCATTACTTAATGATTCTAAGGTAGTATTCAGTCCTGCGTGAGTGATGGTAAGGGTCGCTTTTTGTAAAAGTTCTAATTGAGGTGCATAGCCAACAACTATGGCATTTCCAGGTAATTCTGGCAAAGATTCTGGACTAGCACCCCCACCTAAAGCAATCACTAATTGCGCATCTAATCCCATACAAGCTTCTGCAATCCTTGGAAAAATCCAGAGAAGCCGATTTTGTACAGTCCCCATGGAAGCATAAATGAGTGGTTGTCCAGTCAGCTTTTCATAAGGAAAAGATACAGGTTCTCGACTCTCTGGGTTGCTATAGGGACCTGTAAAATGAAAACAAGACGGTAGTTTTATTCTAGGAAATTCAAATTCAGCAGGTTGTTGACTAAGTTGAGCCAACTGGGAATAGTTTTGATTGGGCTTATGATAGGGAGATAAATTCCAGTGCTTGCGATACTCATTAACAACTTTTTTCAGAGATTGTATCGCCATAAGATCAAGCGGTGCATAACCCACTCTGTTCCGTAGAAGTCCCCGCCATGAAGGGTCATAATTCCAGGAGCTGAAAAAAGGAGGAATACTTATTTCCCGATTCAGCATTAAGGCACTGCATACACTAACAAAAGGAATGTCTAGATACTCAGCGATAGTTCCTCCTTCTGGAGAAGCTTGATCGACTAACAATACCTCTATACCTGCTGCTTTAATTACTTCTGGAGTATCCCGAAGTAATATTTTTGCTACATTGACCATCCTATTCATTGTATACTGGAATGCCTTAAATCCACTCAAATTACCTAGTCGAGTAAATGAGTCCTTTGTGCTTCCTTTGGGAAAATCTAACTTGCCAATAACCTGAAATTCTAATCCTGCGGCTAGAACTTTTGGTTGAGCGTCTTCAATGCCTAATACGGTGACGCGATGACCACGCTGTTTCAGTTCGTAACCTAAAGTAGTCATAGGGTTAAGATGACCAGAAGCAGCAGGACACATTATGCCAAAATGAGTCATTTTTTTTTATAAAAAAAACGTTTTTTTATATATTAATAAATTCAATATTTTTTTTCAAAATTTATTTAAATTAGTATATAGTTAATTGATATGGCCATACTCAATAGTGTCTCAATGTTGTATTTTATTCTCTATTATAGTCATATATTATTATTCAATAAGCAATATCATCAATAAACAGTTTATCAACAATATAGTTATCAGTGATATACTAAAATATATGCCAAGATTGCGGTGGAACCAGTGGCGAATTTAATTCGACGAATGTAAGCGCACTGATAACGATATTACTAATCTTTTTCAAATTTTTGCACTCACTAGGGCAACCAATTATAAAGGTAAGCTTTAACAATTGAAAATTTAAGTAGCCATTGGAGTCGATATCACCTTTGTGCAGCTCAATTTCCTATTTAATTTATTCTTTAATATTTTCCTACATAACTGGCATTTTTTGTTACCGCAGGCAAAATATTTTCATTTGATTGAAAACCTGAATATCCTAAATTATAGTTAGCATAAGCATAGAAACATTTGTTAATAAATTTGACTATAGCATCCCTAAATATCTTGTGGTAATTTTCATAAGTGTTATCTTTACAATACCTAGGTTTTAAGCCTCTGACTTGTCACAAGTATAGCCATCTTATATATTTAGTAAAATATATTGGCCGAAACCATTACCCAGTAAATATTTACGATTTTGCCTATTTTAGGTATGATTTAGGATTGCTCTGAAAGAACAGGTTTACCTGTAGCAACAACCTGCTCGATAATATCAGCAGCTCGACTCACTCCCCCTGCTCGTCTAATTGCCTCTTGTAACCTCAAGGCATTCTTTTTATAGGAATCTTCCGTTAAAACTCGTTTGATAGCTTTTTGTAACTTCTTCACACTGACTTTTCCCAAAGGTATTACCTCCCCTGTTCCTGTCCAAGCAATTCGTGCTGCCACTCCAGGTTGATCGTTGGCAATAGGAATAGCTATCATTGGTACTCCATTACTCAACGATTCTAGAGTCGTATTCAGTCCTGCGTGAGTGATGGTAAGGGTCGCTTTTTGTAAAAGTTCTAATTGAGGTGCATAGCCAACAACTATGGCATTTCCAGGTAATTCTGGCAAAGATTCTGGACTAGCACCCCCACCTAAAGCAATCACTAATTGCGCATCTAATCCCATACAAGCTTCTGCAATCCTTGGAAAAATCCAGAGAAGCCGATTTTGTACAGTCCCCATGGAAGCATAAATGAGTGGTTGTCCAGTCAGCTTTTCATAAGGAAAAGATACAGGTTCTCGACTCTCTGGGTTGCTATAGGGACCTGTAAAATGAAAACAAGACGGTAGTTTTATTCTAGGAAATTCAAATTCAGCAGGATGTTGACTAACTTGAGCCAACTGGGAATAGTGTTGATTCGGCTTATAATATGGAGATAAATTCCATTGCTTACGATGCTCCTGAATAACTTTTCGTATAGATAAAATCAGAGGATAAATCAGTGCAAAACCCAGTCTATTCCGTAGAATGCCCCGCCATGAAGGGTCATAATTCCAGGACGTGCTAGAGGGAGGAATATTTATTTCTCGATTCAGCATTAAAGAATTACAAACAGTGACAAAAGGTATGTCTAGATAGTCAGCAATAGTCCCTCCTTCTGGACAAGTTTGATCGACTATTAATAGCTCTATACCTGCTGTTTTAATGACTTCTGGAGCATCCCGAAGGGACATTTTTACTAAAAGTAAAACCCAATTATTGATTGTATAGTTTAATGCCTTAAAACCACTGAGATAACCTAGTTCAGTAAACTTTTTTTTGATTGTTCCTTTGGGAAAATCTGACTTCCCAATTAACTGAAATTCTAATCCTGCGGCTAGAACTTTTGGTTGAGCATCTTCAATGCCTAATACGGTGACGCGATGACCACGCTTTTTAAGTTCATAACCTAAAGTAGTCATAGGGTTAAGATGACCAGAAGCAGGAGGAGAAATGATGCCAAAATGAGTCATTTAACTTTATAAAAAAAACGTGTTTTTAAAATTATACATAAAACTATTTAAATATATAATTAATCGTATTCAACGAGTATTTTATTAATATTTATAGTAGTAAATACTGCATCTATATTGCCTAACAAAGAGTCTATTAATGTTGTATTAATCTCTAGTAAATCTATCTATATTTATTCAATAAGCAATATCATTAATAAACGGTTTATAAACAATATATTTATCAGTGACATACCAAAAGCTATGCCAACATCGCCGTGCTATCAGTGGCAAATTTAATTCGACGATTGTAAACGCAACGGTGACGATCTTAAAAAT
The DNA here is from genome assembly GCA_011524395.1 of Moorena sp. SS36440bin_2. Classification (GTDB taxonomy): domain Bacteria; phylum Cyanobacteriota; class Cyanobacteriia; order Cyanobacteriales; family Coleofasciculaceae; genus Moorena. The sequence goes on along the minus strand of WTKN01000066.1, from coordinate 18,908 downwards.
GTTTTTAAAATTTTTAGCACTACGGTAACTAATTATAAAAGTGCGCTTTACCAATTAATAATTTTAATTTGCCATTGGATTCGACATCACCTTCGTACAGATCAATTCCCTATTTAATTTATTCTTGAATTTTTTTCTACATAACTGGCATTTTTTGTTACCACAGGCAAAATATTTTCATTTCATTGAAAACCTGACTATACTAAATTATATTTAGGATAAGCATAGAAACATTTGTTAATAAATTTGACTATAGCATCCCTAAATATCTTGTGGTAATTTTCATAAGTGTTATCTTTACAATACCTAGGTTTTAAGCCTCTGACTTGTCACAAGTATAGCCATCTTATATATTTAGTAAAATATATTGGCCGAAACCATTACCCAGTAAATATTTACGATTTTGCCTATTTTAGGTATGATTTAGGATTGCTCTGAAAGAACAGGTTTACCTGTAGCAACAACCTGCTCGATAATATCAGCAGCTCGACTCACTCCCCCTGCTCGTCTAATTGCCTCTTGTAACCTCAAGGCATTCTTTTTATAGGAATCTTCCGTTAAAACTCGTTTGATAGCTTTTTGTAACTTCTTCACACTGACTTTTCCCAAAGGTATTACCTCCCCTGTTCCTGTCCAAGCAATTCGTGCTGCCACTCCAGGTTGATCGTTGGCAATAGGAATAGCTATCATTGGTACTCCATTACTCAACGATTCTAGAGTCGTATTCAGTCCTGCGTGAGTGATGGTAAGGGTCGCTTTTTGTAAAAGTTCTAATTGAGGTGCATAGCCAACAACTATGGCATTTCCAGGTAATTCTGGCAAAGATTCTGGACTAGCACCCCCACCTAAAGCAATCACTAATTGCGCATCTAATCCCATACAAGCTTCTGCAATCCTTGGAAAAATCCAGAGAAGCCGATTTTGTACAGTCCCCATGGAAGCATAAATGAGTGGTTGTCCAGTCAGCTTTTCATAAGGAAAAGATACAGGTTCTCGACTCTCTGGGTTGCTATAGGGACCTGTAAAATGAAAACAAGACGGTAGTTTTATTCTAGGAAATTCAAATTCAGCAGGATGTTGACTAACTTGAGCCAACTGGGAATACAATTGAATCAATTTACGATATGGAGATAAATTCCACTGCTTACGATGCTTCTCAATAACTTTTCGTATAGATAAAGACGGAAAAAGAAACACTACATACCCCACTATGTTGCGTAGAATGCCCCACCATGAAGGGTCATAATTCCAGGACGTAACAAAGGGAGGAATACTTATTTCTGGATTCATCATTAAAGAATTGCAAACAGTGACAAAAGGAATGTCTAGATATTCAGCGATACTTCCTGCTTCTGAACAAGCTTGATCGACTAATAATACCTCTATTCCTGCTTTTTTAATGACTTCTGGAGCATCCCGAAGAGACATTTTTACTAATCTTAAATTCCACTTATAGATTGTATATCTTAATGCCTTAAATCCACTGAGATGACCTTGTTCAGTAAAGATTTTTTTGATTGTTCCTTTGGGAAAATCTGACTTGCCAATCAACTGAAATTCTAATCCTGCGGCTAAAACTTTCCTTTGAACGTCTTCAACTCCTAATACAGTAACGATATGACCACGCTGTTTCAGTTCATAACCTAAAGTAGTCATAGGGTTAAGATGACCAGAAGCAGGAAGAGAAATGATGCCAAAGTGAGTCATTTTATTTTATAAATAAAATATAATTTTAAGAGAGTTTATAGCTATATTATGATTTAATAGCACTTGATAAAAAAATCACGATTTAATGCAACCTAAACTGGCTTTGTAAGGGATCAATAGCTTCCCATACGTGTCTAACCAATCGATAAAATGACAAGAAAGGCCGTTGGAACTGATTCCGCAGCATTCCTAGCCTTGATTGTTAAGTGTTAACGGTAGCTAGCATCCAGATGAGTTTATTCCTAACGTTATTCCTAGAGTGGGAGATAATTCCTCCCAGACTAGACTGCCGAAGTAACGTCTTATTTAACTTAACTATTGTTTTGCGTTTCCCTGTAGAGCGGAAAAAGTCTTTACCAAATCACCCTGCTGATGGCAAGCACTTCTTTCCTGGTAATCATACAAAGTAATTACGATAGTAGTATACAATTATACCTCATATCTTGCACTAACCCCCCAAACCCCTGCATAGTAGGGTTATATAGGAGCTATATAAACGTAGACGCTTTCTTCGACTTTCCCTAGGCTAGTCCTACTTCTCTGTGCAAGTTCAGTGTGTAACAGCTTATTCGAGCTCCGTCAATTATAACTTAAAAATAATGCTATTGACAAGTGCAATTTTGGTTATAGTAACTAACTTGTGGTTAATGTAATTAGACAAATCTTAAAGTAATTTTAGCTACGCTTGTTATTTATTAGGGCAGTACTGCCGACTATCAGGATAAATTACGAAAGTTTTCCCATGTCCATTGTTTGGTAATATTCTCTACCAGGCACTAAATAGTCACTCAGTAATTACACTAACTTCATCCATGGTGAAAACTAATTTATGTAAGCTTTACACATAATGATCGACAAACTTGTTAAGATAATGGGCAACGAGTGAATTTTTGGTAAATTTAGGGTTGGGAAAGTTTTTCTTTCCCTAAAGGGTGTATCGAAGTTTACTATAGTTACCCTTCACTCTTGGAAGTCATGCTGCAATGCAAATGACTATCCACCCCTCATTTTTTTTTAAATAACTTAAAACGGTTTAATTTTTGAATCTCAGGTTCCATTCATTTCTGAGATATCAAATTCAGGGAAGCAGCTACTACCTAAGTTGATTAGGTAATCTTTACTAGTCACATGACCTATTGTACAGTTTGAGTTTGGGTATGGCTGTTATTTGTTTTGAAAATCGATTTTTAGTTAAAAAAATAATTTCACTTCAAGAAAACTTTCCGGAATATCCTTTAGCTAAGATGTAGCTAACTATTAAGCCAAGTCAATCAATCATTAGTATTGATTTTTTTTCATCAATTGATTTACAGCGGATTAGAGAAAAATGAACTCCACCTACATCAATAGCTACAGACATGATAAAAAACTAAACCCTCTTTCCTTATTGGCTCAATTATCCAGTCGTCATGCCAATGGATGTTTACAAGTATCTAGTGGTTCAGTTTCTTGGTCAATTTATCTAGAAAATGGTAAATTAGTCTATGCTTCAAACTCCATCAACCCATTTGATCGCCTAGATCATTACTTATCTCGTCTAAGTCGTAGAATTCCTACTCTTGTTAGTGCCGTTCGGGTTCAGGTTCGCCTGATCTTTGAAGCCAACTTAAACAGTCATTCAAATTATCCTTCAGATTACCAAGCAATTTGTTGGTTGGTTAATCAACATTATCTTAATTCCGTTCAGGCAGCAAGTCTGATCGAAGAATTGGCTGAAGACGTAATAGGTTCTCTGCTGTCAGAGAAAGAAGGAACTTACCAATTACTAGAAACTAATCCATCTGAGGATTTGCCTAAATTTTGTAGGCTTGACCTTCGCACAATTGTTGAACACTGTTACGAGCAGTTACAACATCAGCACTCTTCTAACTCAAAGCCAGTGAATAATCCCTATAGCTCTCATTCTGTAGTCCCCATCGGAAATTCTACACAATTGAACTCAATTCACGAACCCTCTCTAAATAAGTCCGCTAAATTAGAGCAGAGCTTCCAGTATAATACATCGGTTAATCAAAAACCAACGTCTACCAGTAAAACTTACAAAATTGCTTGCATTGATGATAGTACAAGTGTTTTAAATGCCATCAACTCCTTCTTGGAAGATAAAAGTTTCTCTGTTGTCATGATTAATGACCCAGTTAGGGCATTAATGCAAATTATCCGTATTAAGCCTGACCTAATTTTGCTTGATGTTGCCATGCCAAACTTAGATGGTTATGAGCTATGTTCTCTGCTACGAAAGCATTCACTTTTTAAACATACCCCAATTATTATGGTAACTGGCAATACTGGTTTCCTAGACCGAGCTAAGGCTAAACTTGTTGGAGCATCTGGTTACTTGACTAAACCGTTTAACCAATCCGATCTCCTCAAGATAGTGTTTAAACATCTTAAATAATCGTTTGGTAACTATATCGCTTATATCGATGAAGGATAAAAAGCTGAATTCGGTGTTGATTTATTAAGACATTTAGGGTGGTATTATAAATACATATCCCTCTATAGGTTATTTTTATATATTATTCTATTGGTTATAGTTTACCTAAGCAATACTTTTAGAAACTCACCAATTATAAACTCACCAATTATTGGTCTGATTACATAGGTTGACTTGTGAATTAATGAATACGCCAGCACTTGCCCATACCCCTCAGACCTGGTCTCAGTTAGCTAGTATAACCAAACCATCTGAAGAACACAAGAATATCGGGGATGCTTATCTCAAATTTTTGTTAAATGAACAAACCCCTGCGGTTATATCTATGCATCAAGCCCAGGAAGTTCTAGTCTTGCCCCAGGAGCGTCTGACTCCCATGCCAAATATGCCCTTCTACGTACAGGGGTTGATGAATCGGCGTTCTCGTGTGTTGTGGGTAATTGATCTAGCTCAAATGCTAGGTTTACCGACCCTAGAAACCAATGTTCAACAGTACAACATAGTGACGCTCCGTAATCAGTCAGCGTCTTTAGGGGTTGCCGTCCAAAGCATTGAAGGGGTGTTGCGACTAACACCCGATTGTATTCAATCTCCACTGGGACAAGTGTCATCGGGTTTGGTTCCCTACTTAAGGGGATGCGCTTTGCAAGAACAAGAAATTTTGTTAGTACTAGATGGTTTGGCAATTATGGCTTCATCTCTTTTACACAACACCTAATTTAACGGGAATTGACTTAAGCTCAATGGCAGCTGTTAATTGTTGATTGTTAATTTAATACTATCCTAAAGCCGACATTTTTTTTTAGATAATAGATATATAAATGTTTTTATAAAAAATAAGTTAGTAGCCAGGTAATGGTGCTTTTTTATGGTGAAAGAATTTGATAAATCAATATATAATAGTCAAATTAATAAGGATTTCAAGAGTCAGGGTGTAAGCAAAGACAGGTATCGTCACCATGCCGAATTGGACTCAGTTATAAATGTGACTAGGACAGAAGTAACCGAAAACTCCAATCAGGATGGGGTTGAGCTTATAGGCTCCACTAAAACACCTAGCAGCTCTAAAAGCTCTGGGGGTCTTAAACTCAGCTTAAAAACTAAAGTAACATCATTATTTATCACCCTAGGCACTATTCCTGTACTACTGATTGGCTCTATTGCCTATCACTTAGCCAACCAATCTATTACCGAAGAAATTTATCAAAACAACATTGCCAGGGTAGTTAGCCTAGAAGACAACCTCAAGGGCTTCATAAAAGACCGCTATGCTGATATTCGATTTCTAGCTACGCTCCCAGTTTTTACTAATTCCAGTCAACAGCGGAAAACCTCCCTTTCGGAAAGACAAGCCCTATTATTAAACCGCTACCTAGACATTTACCAAGTCTACGACAGTATAGCTGTTTTCGACTTAACCGGCAAAGTCATTGCCAAATCTAATCAGACTCCTGTAGATAATCCCAGCTCCCGGTCTTATTTTGAGCAAGTGATCAAGACCAAACAAGCGGCGATTAGTCAACCGATACAGTCGGATGCGTCTGGTCAGTTATCCCTTTACTTAGCTGCACCGGTACTTGACGAAAATACAAAAAAGCTGGTCGCAATTATCCAATCCCGGATGCCCATCCAATACTTTCAAGATTCGATCAACCTGATGGGCAGCGGACGCGAAGAACTTTACTTAATCAATACCACCAACGGTAAAATTTTTCTCTCCAACCAAAGCAAGATCGTTAATCAGCCCCTAACCAAGGTATTCCCGGACGCCAAAGAACTGCTAACTGCTGATAAACCAAATACTCTCGTCACATCTAATCGGGTCAAAAAGCATCAGGATCTACTAGCCTATACCCCCTTTCGTAAAATCAACGACTTACCCGACCTGCCCTGGGTAGCAGTCATGGCCACCCCAGATGCGATTGGCCGTGGGCTAGGCTACGGGAACGCATTTCTGCCCCAGCGGCAATTACTCCTGACCCTGACCCTCGGAACCTCCCTGACTACCTTATTAGTTGCTGCAGTAGCTGTCTATCTCGCTAATCGTTTGACCAATCCCCTGTTAGCAGCTACCAAGGCAGTGAAAGCCCTCGGTGAAGGGGAACTGGATACCCGTTTGGATCTAGTGGGAACTGATGAGCTAGGGGTACTTGGGTCAAATATCAATCGCATGGCATCTCAGCTACAGACCCTAGTTGCTAACCAACAAGCTTCCCTAAATAAGGCCCAGTTATTTGCTGATATTGTCACCCATGCTGCCAAACCTGATGAGAAAGCCCATGCTTTTGATTTAGTGGTTAATGCTGCTAAGGAAAAGTTAGCTGCTGAGCGGGTGGTGATCTATTATTTTGACCCAGGCTATCGGGGAACCATTGTGGCTGAAGCGGTAGACTCCCCTTGGCCAAAGGCGATCGCCCACGAAATCACTGATGCTTGTATTCCCAGAAAATTGCTGGAAGCCTACCGCAAGGGCAGGGTGGTGCCCACCAGTGATGTCCAAGCACAGAAATATTCCTCGGGCCATATGCAGTTGTTGAACCGACTGCAAGTGAAGGCAAACCTGGTTGTCCCAATTGTAGGGGTCGATCATCTAATTGGCTTATTGGTAGCTCATCAGTGTTCTGGGACTCGGGTATGGCGCACTGATGAAATTGACTTTCTACAGGAATTAGCCACCCACTTAGGACTAGCCTTAAGCAGTGCCAGTCTCGCCACATTGAAAACCGCTGAAGCCGACCGAGCTGGGCAAGTTATTGAGATTACCTCCCGTATCCGGCAATCTTTCACAGTCGAGGAAATCTACCAGTCAGCCACCAGTGGCATCCAAGAAGCTCTGAAAACCGACCGAGTCGTAGTCTATCTGTTTGACGAAAATTGGGAAGGAACTATTGTCGCCGAATCCGTAGGTCATGGCTGGCCGAAATCCCTAGGAGCAGAAATTGCTGACCCCTGTTTTGCCCACCAATATCTCGAAAAGTATCAGCAGGGTAGAGTGAGTGCCTTGGGTAACATTTACCAGGCAGGCTTGAGTGAGTGTTACTTGGGTCAACTGGAACCATTTAAAGTCAAAGCTAACCTAGTCGCCCCCATCTTAGCGGAGGACAAATTATTGGGACTGTTGGTGACCCATCAGTGTTCTGGTACCCGGCATTGGCAAGAATCAGACATCAACTTTTTCAGGCAGATGGCAATTCAATTGGGCTTTGCCCTTGAGCAAGCCAAGCTAGTAGAGCAACTCAAACAAGCGCGCACTGCTGCAGAAGTAGTTTCCCACGAACAACAGCAACAACGGGAAGCACTACAGTTGCAACTGTTAGAACTGGTGAATAAAGTGGAAGGAGCTGCCCAAGGTGACCTAACGGTAAGGGCTGAGATCCTCAGTGGGGAAATTGGCACTGTGGCTGACTTCTTCAATGCCGTCATCGAAAGTCTACGAGGGATTGTTACCCAAGTCAAAACTGCTGCCACTCAGGTAAACCAGTCGGTTGGGGACAATGCCGGAGCTATTGCTCAACTGTCTGAAGCCGCACTCCAACAAACCCAGGAAATCACCCACACCCTAGATTCTGTGGCTCAAATGACTAGTTCTATTCAAGAGGTAGCCTTCAACGCCCGCCAAGCCGCTGCCGTCGCCCATACTGCTGCCAATACCGCCCAAAGCGGCACCCACGCTATTGAGCGCTCTGTTGTCAGTATTATAATATTGCGGGATACAATAGCAGAAACTGCAAAAAAAGTCAAGCGACTCGGGGAATCCTCCCAGCAAATTTCCCAAGTGGTGGCATTTATTAACCAAATTGCCCTGCAAACCAACCTATTATCCATCAACGCTGGCATAGAAGCCGCCCGGGCTGGGGAAGAGGGGCAAGGATTTGCCGTGGTTGCCGAAGAAGTTGGTGAACTCGCTGCTCGGGCCGCCACCGCCACCAAAGAAATTGAACAAATTGTAGACAACATCCAACAAGGCACCTCCGAAGTGGTGGAAGCGATGGAACTGGGTACTACCCAAGTGGTCGAAGGTACCTATCTAGTTCAAGAAGCCAAAGACAGTTTTGGTCAAATCCTCAACGTCTCCACCCAAATCGACCAATTCATTCAATCCATATCCCAAGCTACAGTTTCCCAAGCGGAAACCTCAAGGGCTGTGACAAACGTAATGAAAGACATTGCCCAAATCTCAGAACGCACCTACCAGTCAACAGAACATATCTCCCACTCCCTCCAAGACACTGTAAGTATTGCTGAAGAATTACAAACATCGGTTGGCAAGTTTAAAGTTGATCAGAATTATGACGCTTTGACCACTGACCACTAACCATTAACCACTAACCACTAACCACTACACATGTCACAGGACAAAGAACTGGAAATTCAGCTACAGTTTCTGGAAGAGGCAAAGGAATACTTAGATACCATTGAATCGGTGCTGCTGGGTTTAGCCACCGCTCCCATTGATAGTCAGAAAATGGATGGGATTCTGCGAGCGGTTCATTCTGTCAAAGGGGGAGCTGGGATGATGGGATATGGCACCTTGAGTCACCTCACTCACCGCTTAGAGGATTCATTTAAAGTTCTCAAGGCTAAGAAAAATGCGATCGCAATCGAAAACCAACTCGAAAGTCTACTCCTACAGGGGGTAGACTGTCTGCGCCAGGTACTCGATATCAACCGCCAGGGGAATCGGGTAGACTCCCAATGGCTAGAAACCATAGCTAACCCAGTATTTGATCAACTGCACGAGATTCTAGGGGATCCGGTAGCAGATGATGCTACCACTATGCTAGGAGCAGAGGATGGTACTAATGTGACTGCCATGCTCTTTGAAACAGAAGTGGAAGGGTGTCTAGCTCGCCTAGAAGGGGTATTAGCAGACCCTGAAAAACCCTGCTTGCTTGAAGAAGTGTCCATCATGGCTCAAGAATTAGGCGGTTTAGGGGAAATGCTGCAGCTCGAGGCTTTTATTCAGTTGTGCGAAGACATCAATCACCAGCTAGAAGCTGCCCCAGACCAAGTCGAAGCGATTGCCCAACAAGCTCTAATGGTGTGGCGGCAATCCCAGGCGTTGGTACTGGTAGGCCAACTGACTCATTTACCCCGCTGCCTAGAAGCTAAGGAGTTTCAAGAGAATCAAGGAGGAGCTACAGACCCAGGGGTGGCAGAGGAAGCTATATTAGTTGGGGAATTGGAAACCGATCAGCCAGAACTAGTCGGACAAGGGGATGAGGCATACCAGCAAGACCAGCAAGACCAGCAAGACCAGCAAGACCAGCAAGACCAGCAAGAGCAAGGGGAAGTAAACGTATTTCAATGGGTGGATAGCAATCTCCACATCTCTTCCCCCTCTGCCTTCTGTTCCCCCTCTGCTTTGTCTTCTCCCCCTTCCCCTGAACCCATCTTCCTTAGGGAAAACAATCAGGAAGACTCCTCAAAAGACCCACACCAGGAAAATACTGTGCGCATTCCTGTGCGACAGTTGGATCGACTCAATGACTTGTTTGGAGAACTGACTATCGAGCGCAATGGTCTTTCGCTGCAACTGGGACGACTGCGCACCCTAGTAGACAACCTCAGCCGCCGGGTCAATATTCTCGAAGCTTCCAATCACAAGCTCCGCACATCTTATGACCAGATTGCCACCCCAAAAGGAATGACAGGAAGACAGGGGGATGGGGAAACCAACAAACCTGAGGGACTTTTCCTGCCATCTTCGGTATCTTTTGACGCTTCCCCTGCTTCCCCTGCTCCCCCTGCTCCCCTAGCTATTACTGTTGAAGGGTTTGATGCCTTAGAGATGGATTCCTACAGCGACTTGCACCTGCTATCAAGGGAGGTGATGGAAACCATTGTTCAAATCGAAGAAGTCACCAGTGACTTGGAATTGACCCTAGACGATACTGATAGCATTGCCCATGAATTAAACAAAACCGCCAAGCAGCTGCAAACCAATCTCACTCAGGTTCGGATGCGTCCTTTATCTGATTTAGTGGGACGATTTTCCCGAGCTTTGCGGGACTTGTGTGTGGAGCATGGCAAACAAGTAGAACTTAAGGTAGTGGGGAAAGGTACCCTGATTGACCGCACCATCTTGGAAACCCTGAGTGACCCCCTAATGCATTTATTGCGCAATGCCTTCGACCATGGCATTGAAGACCCTAGCACCCGTCAGGCTATGGGGAAACCGCCGAAGGGAACTATTGAAATCAAAGCTACCCAAAGGGGAAACCAGACCCAGCTTACCCTTCGTGATGATGGCAAAGGCATTAATTTAACCAAAATCCGAGCCAGAGCAGAGGAAATGGGATTAGACCAGGAGCTGCTCGCCAGCGCCAGTGACCAGGAATTGTTGTCCCTGATTTTTGAACCCGGATTTAGTACAGCTGATCAAGTCACCGACCTATCTGGTCGTGGTGTGGGAATGGATGTAGTGCGTAACAACCTCAAGCAAATCCGGGGGGATATCCGAGTCGATACCCAACCCGGCTGGGGAACGACCTTTACCCTCACCGTCCCCTTTACCCTATCGGTAGCACGCATCCTGCTAGTGGAAAGTAACGGCATGCTTTTGGCATTTCCCATCGATGTAATTCAAGAGATGTTGATGCTGAAATCCCAGCAAATATTAACTACCCTAGGCAACGAAGTTATCAACTGGCAAGGGAAAATGGTGTCCCTAATTCGCCTGAAAAAGTGGCTGAAATTTTACTGTCGCCGTCGGGTCACCACCCTAGAAGAAACTCCGAACATTAATGAACCTACTATTCTAATTATCAATCAAGCCGAGCAATTAATCGGCCTGTGTGTAGACCGCTCCTGGGGAGAGCGAGAAGTTACCGTGCGTCAAGTAGAAGGAACCCTAGGGTTACCTGATGGATTTAGCGGCTGTACCATTCTCGGCAACGGTCGAGTGGTTCCCCTGGTAGACGCAAATGCCATGGTACGCTGGATAATCAGTTGTCAGCGCACTAGTAACCTAGAGAGTTTATCCCCACAACATTACTCCACCTCAAAGGGATTTGTGGAGCAACAACCTCCCTCCATGGGGATACAACCAAGTACCAAAGACACCATCTTAATCATTGACGACTCGATTAACGTGCGCCGGATGTTGGCATTGGGGTTAGAAAAAGCTGGGTATATTGTAGAACACGCCAAAGATGGTCAGGATGGGATAGAAAAACTCCTTCGGGGGTTAGAGGTTAAAGCCATTATTTGTGATATCGAAATGCCTAGGCTGGATGGCTATGGCTTTTTAACTCGGGTCAAAGGAGACCTAAGCTTAAAGACCTTACCCATTATTATGCTCACCTCCCGGAGTGGTTCTAAGCATCGCAAACTAGCTATGACTTTAGGTGCATCTGGCTATTTTTCTAAGCCTTACAATGAGCGCGAGTTATTGAAAACGTTAAATGAAATTATTGTAGAAGACCTATTGATTTAATATTGATTTAATATTGATTTAATATTGATTTAATATTGATTTAATATCATCTTGGAAAGAGTATGCGTTTGCTAGCCAACGCCCTTCGGGCTAATCGCATAAGCGCGGAAGCTACGCTTGATTTGCTAGCCAACGCCCTTCGGGCTAATCGCATAAGCGCGGAAGCTTAGGCCTAAGGCCAATCGCATACTCTAATTTTGCCTTGTTTGTGAATGAGTACACACAGGGAGATCTCGTTCATCGATCCCTTTCCCTAAAAAAAATCAGAGAGCCGTCTTCAAGCTCTCTTGATCATCAGGGTGCATCTACATAATCACAATATAGCAGATTTATTGAGGGGTGTCACCCCTCATATTAAGAAGTAATTTACTCAACAGTATTAGTAGTCCATATTGCATCGGGATGGGGCTGATAAATTACAATGTTGCCATCATCCTGGAGCATGAGGTAAGCACCTAGACTGCCACTAGTACCAGAAGACCAAAGTGCCTCAGGGTATCCATAGGTAACAAGATTGCCATCATCCTGCATGATCGTTCTACTCACGGCTTTGCCCTTTTGCTCGTTATTCCACAAAGGCACTCCAGAACCGTTGTAGAGAACGAGGTTTCCATCTTCTTGCTGAATGAACTTGTATTGACCATTCGGAGAGGTTATGAAATCACCTCTTCTGAGTTCTTCACCTGGGTAAAGTGTACTTTTAGCTAGTGCAGTGGCAGGGCTGGTTAGAAATAGTGTTGTAACCAAAGACAGTGCTACCAATAGCGTAATTAACAACTTCTTCATCAGATTCTTTTTAATCCCTAAGTCAGCTCTAAGATTTTCTTCGAGTATAGTCGCAATAAATACCGAATGCACATCAGATCTAAAGCATTGCTCAAGTAAAACAAGCTAACAAAATGCTTCACATATAAATCAAAATAAAATCTATATTATTCAATGCCCTAATTTACACATTTATCCCTATATCTAGGATCAAATTCGATTCCGCAAGAGTTACTGACAGTGGAATATTCTCGAATCAATAATTAGTACAAGGCTTATAAACCAAGACCCTTCAAACCAGGTTTTTCTGATAAGTCAAAGGCTGAAATCGGTGTAATGACCTTCAATCACCGGATTTGCGGCGTAAATCCTATAGCATTTGTCAAACGTTACGAATTGATCGGCTTTTTAAACAAATTTTAAGTTAAGCAAATTTCTCTGAACAGAGTCTACCAAAAATTCAGCCAAGTTGATACATTAATCATAGGCACACAAACCAATCGGAATTCAGGACTGTGCCTCCTGTCCTGAAAAACTTACAGCCCTAGAAACTTCGTCGTAGAGATTAATAAGACATGTAGGGTAAGGTAGGGGTTAAATCAGCATGAATGGAACTAATTGAGTTTAATTACCACCTACCTGAGACCAGTAAAGCCATGTCTAGCCCTAATTGGTAGCAGTGCGACCCGTGGGGATTTTGATTAGCCTAGATCAGGCGCACTGGGGTGTTTTAAGTCGCTAGTGGTCATGATATGAAGCATCTTTGTTCATGGTCTTTGGCTAGCCAAACTGTTAAAACATCAAAAGCCAAACCACTCAGGAAAGTAAGTAATGGAGGAATATACTTTTTTGTTGAGCGTCGGCTGTAAGACTCTGTAAACCCTAGCTAGATATTTTGTTGAATAAGTATAACCATGAACCAGGTACCGTTACCTGGTTCATGTTCGTTTTAGCCACTATCAAAAGAAGGTCTAGGTTATATCGCCTCAACTAGCTCACTGACTGAACCACAGAAAAAACAAATCTATCCCCAGCAACAACCGATAGAACACAACAGATAGAACTATTCAAGGAACAGCTACACCAGCTCAAAAAGCATTTCGCCAAAAACAGCGATGGGGAAGACTTTGTGCCATCACAGGCTGGTGATAGTCTTCCTCGATTACAGAAAAGGTTCAAGTTGGGATTGAGCAACCACTGGGATTGGGCAACTATAACAAGGCCAATTGCCACACCTACTGCTTTAAACTCCTTGAGAGTATAACTATAGTATCGGTCTGCTAAAGGATTATGCTGCACAAGAGTTGCTACATCTCATCAACAGAGTTTATAGTTAGATAAATCCAACCAAAAAGCTACTCTGGTAAATAGTTTAAACTTCATTATTGGATATCATGATTCGTAAAAAATATAATCAACTTAGTTTACCATAACCAAATTATTTTATCGATATTGTAAACACTTACAGCTTGAAATAATTGATTAATTTTAATGCCATTATAGTTTTGTCATGATTTCCAAAACCGGTGGTTTTTATAACTACATATCTAGACTGTCAACTTTCTTTATTAAAGCAAATTCAATGTGTTATGCTTTCTCTAGATAATCGCTAGCCTTGGTAAAAAGTCTGATTGCCAATCTGCCGTGATTCATTACAATAATAATTTATTAATATTTGCTTAAACAATAATTTAATGTTTAAATATTTTGGTTTTTTATATTGATAATTAAAAGGTAAGTTTAAATCATAAAAATACGGCGGTTTGCATAACTATCAAGTACACAATTTCAAGTACACAATTTTTTAACCACTTACCTGCTCCGAATCTCCCTACTTGCTGCTCCCTAAAATCCCACCAATATTTTGTACATGATTGAATTGTAAACCGTTGTATATATAAATAAAGGAGTTAATTGTATTAAAATTAACTCCTGTGTATAAAGCCAATTTTAAAAACTATATAGATTATCATGTTGATGAGTTTTTTTTAGGCAGCAGGGAGCAGGGATAAGCTAATAAGCAAGAGATAAAAAATCCTGTGTACCTCATAGCTATAATAAACGCTATAAGCGCTTCCTATCTATTATTTTAACCGCACTCGCACCCCTTGAAACAGCTATAGCAATCCTATCTGATTCGTGAAATATTTTGGCCATAGCGATCGCGTAGCGTAGCCAGAAGGGCTAATCGCATAAGCGCGGAAGCTGAAGCCATAGCCAAAGGCCACGCTTTGCGATCGCTCGCGTAGCGTCGGCTCTGCTGAATCACCATAAGTCTTGTAGAGCAAGGATTTTCAATTTTTAAAATTTTACAAATGATTTAGGATTGCTATATGGTTTTTTAACGAATACGGAAGGGGTTTACTCAGGCAGAGGGATTTAGGGTAATCATAATTTTTTGAAAAACAATCTATTAGCAACACCCCTGATGCTTCTGTAAGTTCTACAGGATATGGTTGCTTGCTCTTATTCACAACGCTCTTTCTTTATAAGCAGGTGCACAAAATTAATTACACATTTTATAAAACTCAAAGCCTTACGATGTAAGGGTTACAGAGATTGGTAGTAGGAAATTAATTTTGTAATGGTGCTTAGTAAGTTGTATTCACCAAAAGCTATAGTAAAAGAACTGGCTTCAACGCCTACTAAACTATGCTAGAATCTGGTAAAGTCCTCCAAAATCGCTATTACCTCCAGCAGAAGCTGAATGACAATCCAGTGCGCCAGACTTGGCTAGCTCAGGATTCGGAGTCTGACACACAAGTCGTAGTCAAGCTTTTGGCTTTAGGTGGTCCCGTACAATGGGACGATTTGAAACTATTTGAGCGGGAAGCGCAAGTTCTCAAACAACTCGATCATCCTCGGATTCCCAAGTATCGGGATTATTTTTCCCTTGATGAGAGTATCCTGTGGTTTGGACTGGTTCAGGAGTATATCCCTGGTCTATCCCTGAAACAGCAAAAGTCTCAAGGGTTTAGATTCTCTCAGCAGCAGGTAAATACTATCGCAGCTGATATTTTAGAAATTCTTCAGTACTTACATCAGCTTAACCCCCCAGTCTTACACCGAGATATCAAGCCAAGCAATCTAATTTGGGGTGAGGATGAGCAGGTATATTTAATTGATTTTGGAGCAGTGCAGGCTCAACCAACTACTGCGGGTGCGACATTTACAGTGGTGGGAACCTATGGTTATACTCCCATGGAACAGTTTGGGGGTCAAGCTGTGCCTGCTTCTGATTTGTATGCCTTAGGGGTGACCTTGATTGAACTTCTGACTGGAGTGGCACCTGCTGAGTTACCTCAGGAAAATTTGCGGATTCAATTTCGTCAACTACTCGGTTCTACTGTTGAGCCTGGCTTGGTTACCTGGTTAGAGAAAATTACAGAACCAGCTGTGGAGCGTCGCTTCAGTGATGCTAAACAAGCTACTGAAGCGCTATACACTAACCCAGTGGTTCCATCAAACAACACCTCCCCAACTGGTTTGCCAGACACTGTTGTCCGTATCCATAAATCAGCAGAACAACTAATCATTGATATCCCCTCCCACTGGGAAATGATAGTGATGAAACCCTTCAAACATACCCTAAAACAAGCTAGAGGGGTGGTAAAGGGGGTATTTTCTTACTCCCTACAGCGATTCAAGACTTTAGAAAAGTCTAGGCAACGCCGGCTAGTAGTTGGTCTTGCTTTGGGAGCAGTTGTAGCAATTTTACTGGATTTATTTAAGCACCTTATTGTTCAAATATTAGTAATATTATTAGCAATTCCAGTATCATTATTGCCTTTAGCTATACCAATTTTTTTAGTGATGTGGATAACATCATTAAACTCGGAAAAAGATTTTTCTGAGGCAGTTCGTATTTCTTTTGATAACAAAAAATTTGAAATTACTAAGGCATCCTTGAGCCGGAAAAAATGGGATCGAGGAGAAAACTCACAAATTAAAGAAGTTTATATTACTGCCTATCGGGATGTACAAGGTCGATACCATCGGGGGATTGCGATTACTACTCAGGTAGAACGACCATCACCGTTTGGTCAAAAATCTCAAACCTACATCTTTGGTGAACAATTACCAGAAGCTGAATTGAATTGGTTAGTTGAAGAAATCCGAGCTTGGTTAGATATCAAATCTAGTGATTCATCACCAAATGCAGAAGGTTAAAGGTTGAACGCGCACGCGTGGCCGTTCGCGCAGCGTGGCCTACGGCATTAAGGCCAAGGTTAAAGGTTGAAGGCAAAATTAAAAACCAATCAATAGCGAAATTCAGGAATTCAGAATTCAGGACTCAGCTCATTGATGACATAAAAAATGTGAGAGGTAGGGAACAATAGCGTCCTTTTCCTGAGAGGGAATATTTTGCATCACCTCGACGTGGGCAATGGGATTGAGTACATCGGATACCTGTTCATGAGTATGTTCAATTAAATAGCGTTGCTGAATTAAGGAATGAATGCGCGATCATTTGGTTTTACTAAAGCCCCCTAAATCCCCCGAGCGAGGTATTGCTCGCTCGGGGGACTTTGATAGTTTTGTTCCCCCGAGCGAGGCAGGGCTGTAACATTGCTCATGAATAAATTGTCTTTTTCTACGGGTGAAAGGCAGGTGCGGTGCTGGAGAGAAGGTTTTTTTAAGGTGAAAAATACCAAATTATGAATAAAAATTCCCCCTATCTCCCTATCTCCTTATCTCCCCACCTCCCCACCAATCGCATTTTAGTCCGACGCAAGAAACAGCCCTGCCCAGCGAGGGATTGCTCGCTGGGGGGCTAGGGGGGCAAAACCATACGCATAATCAGCAACGCCAATTAAATAGCGACGACTAGAGACAGGTTGGCCTAGGAAACCACCATTGGCCACCCTAGGCCAACAACCTTAACTTTTGGCCAAGCTACTTAAGCTGCCTTCATCCTTCATCCTTTGGTTGGTAGATCATGATGGATAGAGGAATACGGAATAGTGTAGTTGCTAGTTTGGACAAGCCAAACTTAACTTTAAGGGATTTGGGTAAGTCTTGCCAGGATACTGACACAAAACCGAAACGAGTGTAAAATCCCGTCAGCCAACCCATACATTCGAGATAAAGCGCACCGGCAGGCTGAGTTGCCTCTTTGATTAGATTTTTCATAAGATAACTCCCCAAGCCCCGATTGCGCCACTTAGGTGCCACAACCAAACTCCCCAATTCTTGGGCATCGGGAAAGTTGCGCAATTGTCCACAAGCCACCACACGCCCCTCAAATTCAATCACCCGAAACTGAGTCCAACGTAACTGGGTAGGCTCTAGTTTAGCCATCAGAATTAATTTAAGAATTGCCCAGGTATCCTTAGCACAGGCAGGCCGGAAAATGCATCCTGGTGGTAACGATGGAGATGGTTTACTCATCAGCTGTTGTAAAAATTGAATTTTTGTTCATGGTTGACCATCAACCGTAAACAGTCAACCATCAACCGTAAAACCTCAACAAAAAACGACTCCACAAAAAACGACTCCACAACAGACCGTTAGTCTGTAAATTTATCAGTTACCAATTTCATAGGTCAGTTGTGATCTCCGTCAGCCCTGACCCAGTAGAATAATTGCTACACTCAAATAAAATTCTGACTGAATGCAAGAGACTGCTCAATATTCCTGTGCCTATTGTGGTGAAACCATTTTGACCTTTGTAGATCTAAGCGCTGGTGAACAGCAATCCTATATCGAAGATTGTCAAGTGTGCTGTCGTCCAAACATTTTGTATGTAAGGGTGGATCAAGAAACTCTCGATATTGAGATTGACAGCGATTATGATGGCTAACTAAAAAGCAGATTGAGCCAAGTTCACTCTTGGTAAGGATTTATCATTAGATTTGTGGCTAGCATGGTGCGTCTACCCAGAACCTTGCTACTGATATGGACAGTAGCGAAGCTCACCCATTTGCTCAATCTTAAGGTAAATGCCCATGCCCACTCATGCACTATTATGCTCCAAGCAGTTGCTAGGGGGACTATACGTTAACGAAGAGGAGGAACACTCGGTATTTCCTCTGAAACATACAGACGTTTACGCCAAAATTACCGGTCACATGTCACGGGTAGAGGTGACACAGACCTTTGATAATCCTTTCAGCGAACCCTTAGAAGCAGTGTATATATTTCCACTACCGGATCAAGCGGCGGTGGATGAGATGGAGATTAAATTAAGCGATCGCATAATTGAGGGCAATATCAAAAAACGGGAAGACGCTCAAACTATCTACGAGGAAGCTTGCAGTCAAGGGCGCACTGCGGGACTCTTAGAGCAAGAACGGGATAATATTTTTACTCAATCTCTAGCTCACATTAAACCAGGGGAGCAAATTGAGGTCACCCTTCGCTATACCGATCAGCTACAGTTCCAGGGAGGTAATTATGAATTTGTCTTCCCAATGGTAGTTGGCCCCCGTTTCATCCCTGGTACTCCCATTGATGAGAGTGGGGATACTGACTTCGTTCCCGATGCTTCCCGGATCACTCCACCCTTGAACCTATCCCACTATTATCCGAAAACTTGATAGACTGAAAATCAAGTAATCA
>WTKN01000094.1 GCA_011524395.1 Moorena sp. SS36440bin_2 | reverse complement strand
ACAAAATTGACCTGCTTCCACTAGTATGTCCTAAGCTTTGCTTCGACTGCTATAAATTGCCTTTTGAAGGGAGACTTAAACCCTAAAACTATATCCTGTCGGGGAACTCCTGCTTCAACTAATTCATTAGCTACTCCCACTTCAGTGCCATCACGCGGAATAATTAAATTGAAGCTATAGGGTAAGAGCAGGAATATTTGATTGTCAATAAAATATAAGATAATTAGAGATAATTACTTTTAATTACAAAAACTAATGCTTCGCTTTTTTACAGAAAAGTACTAACAAAGGCAGTTGCCGTTCGCTAAAAGCGATCGCATCCTTGTCAGAGCTATACCCTCCTTAATCAAATAGGTTAATTTTTAATTATAACTTATTATTGTCAATTATTGGCTAGATTACGTAAAGTCGTTGGTAAAATGATTCCTATCAGTTCTTTTTTTATTCCCTATTCCCTACTCCCTGCTGCCTGCTCCCTAGAAAAATGTACCTCACCTAATTGAAAAATACTAGAGTTACTCGTTTAGTATAGCGCTATAGTTAAGCCATCGAAAGTATATAGTCAGTAAACCAAGTTATCCTGCAGCGCTAGCTTACCTGACCTCTGCTGAAGTTTTAACTATCACCCTACCAGCCTTGCCAGCACCAAACACCTGAGCAGTCAAGTCTCAACGGCTCGACTGGGAGTTGGGTTGGTACTGAGCAGAGTTGGTATTTTGACATCCTCCCCAGCCTAAAAGGCGTGGAGATTCCTACTAGTCGAACAGCGACAACTGAACGTACTCTCGGCGGGTTGACGCTTCTTTGACTGCTGCTCCCTTTACGGAAGTCTTACGCCTGTCTCCACGTCCGTTTTTGGTCTCCGAGTGTCCCCCGGCGACTAAAATATTCTTTGCAGCATTGACATCACGGTCGTGTTTTGTGCCACAGTTCAAGCAAGTCCATTCCCTAACGGAAAGGTCGAGTTTTCCACCACGAAAACCACAACAAGAGCAAGTCTGACTGGTAGGTTCCCAACGGCTAATTACTCGAAATTCACGACCGTACTTTTCCGCCTTTCCTTGTAGGTATGTCCGAAATTGTCGCCAACCTAAATCACTGATAGCTCTGGACAGTTTCCGGTTTCTGAGCATTCCTGCAACGTTCAAATCCTCCAAGACAATTGTTTGGTTTTCACGAATTATCTGGGTTGAGAGCTTGTGCAGAAAGTCTGTTCTAGTATCTTTGAGTTTCGCCTGTAGCCTAGCTTTCCTCTTTCTCGCTAATTCATAACGCTTACTTCCTCGGTTCTTTCTAGATAAGTTCTTACTCAGTCTCCTAAGTCTGTTGATTTTCTTCTTCAGTGGCTTAGGAGCGTCTATATGAATTCCATCATCAAAGGTGGCAAAAATTTTTATCCCCAAGTCAATACCAACAGAAGTTTGAATTTTAGGTAGAGCTAATGGTGCTGTTTCAACAACGAAACTAGCAAAGTATCTGTTAGCAGCATCCTTGACGATAGTTACTGATGAAGGTTCAGCAGGCAGTGGTCTAGACCAAACAACCTTGAGTTTTCCAACCTTGGCTATTTTCAGGCAATCACCTCTAAGGCTAAATCCTCTTTGAGTAAACCTAGCTGACTGCTTGGCATGACGTTTTTTGAACTTTGGAGGCTTAACGGGCTTGCCTTTTCTTTGTCTGTTACAGGACTTGAAAAAGTTTTGATATGCTTGCTCTAAATCATTCAAAGATTGTTGCAAGGGTACACAAGAGACATCAGATAACCACTCTCGTTCGGCTGTTCTTTTAGCCTCGGTTATGAATTGTTTCTGAAGTTCAGAGTTTTTCGGCTTCTTTTCTCCTGATTTGTACTGGTTAATACAAAAAGCCAAAGCATCATTGAAAACTACTCGAACACAACCAAACAACTTAGCTAGCGCCATTTGTTGTCCAGGTATTGGGTAAATTCGGTATCGATATCTTGCTTTCATGCTATTATAACACAAATGACCGCACTATGACGGCATGAACAAACTAACAATTCGATGTTCCGATCAGGAGTATGAGCGATTAGTGGCTTATTGCGGGCAAGAGAGTAGAAGCCAGAATGATGTACTAACAGAGCTAATCAGAAGGCTGAATATTGCTGAAAAAGTCGCCCTAGAAGGGCGAGGCTTCAGACCCATTGTTTTGGTGAATAGAAGTACTCAACTTTCAGCACTTTCAGGAATTTCAGCAGCTATTTTTTCAGGACGTTCAGAAGCGATTTTTTCAGGATTTTCAGGACTTTCAGCCATTTCAGCAGCTTTTTTTTCAGCCATTTCAGCAGCTCTTCTCTTAGCTTCGGCCAAGGCTTCCTGCTTATCTTCTTTCCGAACCTTGCAGAACCGTGGAGCCTGATCCATTGGGGGTGCCAATTCTTCTACAAACGCGAAAGCATTTTTGTGGGGAAGGAATCGGGCTTTGACCTGGATGAATTTTGGCTTGCCCTGCTCCTTGAGCTTAGGATTGAATCGGAATGGTTTGACCGAGGAGTCCCGCCAGAATAATGGACAGTGACCAGCTTTCAGTACCCGAGTTCTTTCTGTAGCCTGGTGGTTTTTGAGATAGTTCACTAATTGTTCACTGTGGTTCCTAAAGACTGACACACAGGGAACTTTACAAACAGGGATGAACTGCCACAATCCAGCCAAGATGAAATACCCATTGCCAATCGCTTCAGCCCAAGCATGGGGTCTGTCTTCCTGTAAAATCCCAATTACCTCAAACCGGATATCCTGGAATTTGTTCCGATCTGGGAAGTGGATCGGCTTAGGATATACCACGAGGCGATGCTCTCGGTTTCCAGCCTCGATGTGCCCCTTGAGAATATCCAGCACATACCTTTTCCGGTTGTGCTTCAGCAGAAAAAAGAGTGGGTAAGCCTTACCCTGGATAGTAATGGTAGGAATTTTTTCAGACAAATCCACCTCACCAGTTATAACCCCAACAGCCATAAACTTTGGTTCTGATGGCTGAATTAGTTCAATTGGTTGAGATGGTTTTACTAATTTTCTGGGAATCTCTGGTTTTTTGATTAGTGTTAGAATTTCTGACATAATTAGAACTGATTGTTTATGTTCTTAACAAAAGACATCTAAAGAAATATAGGAAATAGGTCTAATAGGTTCCCTGGCAACTGCAAGACGAAAATAGAGACCATACAACTGACAGCTTGGCTTCGCCTGATTGCCATCGAGTATCACCAACCCCATACTTTCTATAGGTGCGCTTGACCCATGAAGAATTAAATTAGCCATGGGTCGCACCTGCTGATAGCCAGTAATCCGTTCTATCGACACCCCCTGATTAGTCCTAACAACTTGTTTCAGTCCTGATCCCAATGGGGACAGATCTGTGATCATAACCAGAAGACCTCGTAGATGGTGGCTATAAATTTCCATAGGTGCGCGCCTCCTAGGACGAGTAAATCGCCCTTGGGTCGCACCTCCTAGTGTAGGTGCTGCTTGCAAGAACTTCTTTTATGTTATCTCTCTGACGAGAAAGGTGATAAAGGCCAAGGCTGACCAGATCAGAATATCCTCCTCCCATGGCTATTAGTCCAATTCGGTTTGACTGCTATTAGTCCAATCAATACCATAGTGCTGCCCTAAATTCTGCCCCTGCTTTGGTCTAACCGGCTTTGGGCGCTTATTAGACTTTGCCGGAGTTGTCAGGGGAAAGGGCAAAGGAGAAAGAGATTAGATTTGAGTCTACCCCAAACCTGTTGATGCCAAAATCCCAGTATGAACATTCTTGTCTTGGGCAATAGGTCTGGATCAAGCTCAGTTTTATGTAAGAAATTGGCTGGTGTTTTGAGAAGATAGGAGACTGAATTAATAATTCAGGAGAATAATTCAGAAGTTATTGGGAGAATACATAGCTTAATTGCCCATTAAACTCTGATTAATTCCAAATTAACTATAAAATTCCGTTATTATGGCTACTGACTCCTGACTCCAAGCTCCTGACTCCTGGATAAATTCGGTGATGTCGAACTCAGGTTGGGCAAGACTAGGATACTCGAAAACCACCTGGACTGAATTCACAAGATTTTTACTTTTTTTTCACAAATCACGAAATATTCACATTTTGGTTAAAAAAGCTTTCAAAAAATTTGGCTAGTCTTCATGATAAATTTATTAAAATTATACTGATTTTTTCATATCCTTACTTATATAACCTAACTGGGTTGTTTTTACAGCACCTTTGAACGGCACAGGAAGCTGCAAACAGCGAGTCAATCCCAAATGGACTAGTTTGGGATTGACTCGTAATTATCACTATTAGCCACTGCATCAAGAGGAATTGCTACAACCCACACTCACCTCAACCAGGTTTTGTAGCAATAATAGTGCGGTGACGAGGAGTGGTGGCAACGGTGGTCTGATAGTTAAAACCAACCTTAATCATCGCCCCTTCTACATCAAAGCTGTAGTAGTCATCCATCCAAGGTTCTGTGCTTTTCATCAACACAAACAGTGCAGGGGGCAGATTCTGGATAGCTGGGGAGGCAGGATTCTGGTCTAAAACACCAAGGCAGCCACCAGGTCGTAGAATCCGCAGCGCTTCGGAAAAAATTTCCTCTGTTGCTTGGTGCGGTAGTTCATGAAGGACCAACTGTAAGGTGACCACATCAAAGGAATTATCCGGTAAACCGGTGTCCTCTCCTTTGCCATGGATCCATTCTGATATTTCTACTTTCTGATCCATGGTCTTGGCCACAGCCAGCATATAAGGGGATAAGTCTAACCCAACGGTGCGGATTTTGCCCTTTTTAATGCTGGAGTAGTAGCGGTGTAGCGTAATGGTAGATATTCCAACGGAGCAGCCAATGTCTAGGACATCTGTGACTATCTCGGGACTGTACTGTCCTAGTACTTGATGGAAACTATTTCGTAATCGTTCTTGTGCCGAAAGCCAAGTAAGTTTTTCTTCGCGCCAAATCCTCAACCCCATAGCCTGGGTAGCACTGGCAGCTTCAAAGGCAGCTTCCCAGCATAGGTTTCCCTGGTCATAAGCATGGAAAGGGACTTTGTAGTAGTCTGGGTAGACCAGGCTAGGGTTAGTAATCTCGGATAGTAAGGTCTTCGCTCCTGATTTTTCTAACTCCTGGTAGTTTTTCCGCCACTCAATCCCATTTTTTTCTGCGGTTTTAATTAGCACCTGTCTGGCTTGGTGTTGCATCACCTTGTAGATCGGCTTGGTGTCGATCAACAGATTAACGAACCGGGAGAGTAAGTCATCCCCCGCCCAGTCTGGTTTGAGCTTGTTCTTCATCAGTATTCAAAAATTATCCCAATGATTAGCTCATCTAATTATTTCATAGCGGTATGATTGCGCGGTATTATTGCTCTGCCCCAGCACCGATTTCAGTTAAAGTAACTATACAGTGGGGTCAACGATAATAAAGTAGTGTGGGAGAATGTTAGGTTTATTCCTACCTAGAAATAGAATTAATGGCTAATGATTCTTAACAACCCAAAATCCCAAGTGGACAAAAGCTGGAGTAGTTGGGTCATAGTTCTATTACTGCTGGTGTGGATAGCGATCGCAGCAGGTTTACGGTTTACCTATCTGGCCGGAAAACCCCCCTGGTCAGATGAATTTGCCACCCTAGTGTTTAGCCTGGGCAATAGTTTTCGCAGGGTACCCCTGGATCAGGTGATTACTTTAGATACCCTGTTAGCTCCCCTCAAACCAAACTCTAGTGCTAGCATCAATTCCGTTATTAATAACCTAATCACGGAGAGTAATCACCCACCACTGTATTTCGTCCTCACCCATCTGTGGCTGAAGCTGTTTTCAGGCCATGGGGAATTGGTATCCCTGTGGGTAGCGCGATCCTTGAGTGTGCTACTGGGAGTAATTTCCATTCCAGCCATGTTTGGGTTAGGTTGGTTAGGGTTTCGCTCTTCCCTGGTGGGTCACTTCGCAGCAGCACTGATGGCTGTTTCTCCCTATGGCATCTATCTGGCCCAAGAAGCTCGACACTACACTCTAGGGATTCTATTCGTTATCGCTTCAGTCAGTTGTTTGGTGTACGCTACGCGATTGACCTACAGTCACGCTACGCGATCGCTTAAACAGCAGACTCCCTTGCCGATTTACATAGCATTAATCTGGGTTATTGTCAATAGCTTGGGCATAGCTGTCCATTACTTTTTTGTCCTGGTGATCGCAGCTGTGGGACTGGTAATGCTTGGGTTGCGGATTGGGTCAGGGGGTTCAGTGTTTTCTTGGAAGTACTGGTGGCGAATTTACGCGGTAGCCCTCGGGACATTAATGGGAGTCTTAGTTTGGCTGCCAATTTTGCCACGCCCCTCCAGTAATCGTTTAACAGAGTGGGTTCACCAAGACACAACCCTGAGCAATTTGCTCGAACCTGTAGCTAGACTCTTGTCTTGGCTGATCACTATGGTAGTGATGCTGCCAGTAGAAGGGCAATCCCTACCGATTATGGTCGCCTCTGGACTAGTAACAGTAATATTAGTGGTCTTGATAGTGCAACTGTTGCGTCGAGGACTCAGAATTCAGAGCTTACACTCCCAGACTAAGTTCATGACTCAGATTTTGGCCGGGTTCGTGGTGGGAGCGATCGCATTATTCTTATTAATCACTTACGGTCTTGGCATTGATTTGACCTTAGCCGCTCGTTACCAGTTTGTCTACTTCCCCATCGTAATTATGTTACTAGCAGCAAGCTTTGCCAGTTGTTGGAGAGCGGCCCAAAGGAAAGATCAGCAATGGGTAGCACTAATCCTGTTGATGGGATTGGTCGGTGGAGTGATAGTAGCATCCCATGTCAGTTACCAAAAAGCCGATCGACCAGATCTTGCGATCGCTAAAATGTTAGAGATTAGTGATTCCCAGTCTCAATCCCTTCCAGTCCTGATTGCCACAGTTCACAAAAGCCATGAACAAACAGGAGAAATGATGGGGTTAGCGTGGGAATTGAACCGTAGCCAAGTCGTTGATGCTGCCATTAATTCACCCCAGTTTCTCTTGGCACATAAAGACACCGAGCCCAGGATAGCTACAGAAACCCTGCAAAAAACTGTGGCTCAACTCCCATTACCTTTAGAATTGTGGGTAGTAAATTTTTCTGCCTCTGTTGAGTTAAAAGCCCAAGGTTGTATTAAGGATAAACAATCTATATCTAAAGTCCCTGGTTATCGATTTCGACGGTATTACTGTCAGAACCACGGGGCTGAGGGCATTAAATAGGGGAGAGTGTGGCAACAGGGAGGAGTGTTGGAAGTGTGGGGGGGAGGGGGAATAAATAGTTTTCGATAATTTGGTATAGTTAAAGATATTTTTGCTAATTTTTATCCTACTTCCTGCACAGACATCAGCCATTTTGCTAAACGTTTATTACTCGATTCAACACTTCTGGCTTAATCTCTAATACTTAATACTTAATACTTAATACTTAATCCTTAATCCTTAATAGTCTCTCTTCCCTGTTCCGAGATCCGCTGTTCCCTATAAAACTTGGCAATTGCTGTAATTGTATGGTATATTTCCGAATAAATTAATAGCGCTAGAGTAAGTTGTCCGATCATGATAGATACCACCCAAGCTGCCTATCTTCTAGGTATTTGTCCTCAACGAGTTCGCCAACTCCTTAAAGAGGGTAGAATTCAAGGAGCAGAAAAAGTTGGTCGCTTTTGGCGGATTCCCCTATATAACGGTATGCCCAAGATAGTTCCTGGTAGCCGAGGACCACAAGGCTCCTGGAGAAAACAGCCCAGCAAATCTCTGACTCACATCTACCTCAACGAGGAAATACTTCACAAGAATCAACAAAACCATACAACAGATCCAGTGATTACAGTTAAACGAGGTAATCGCGATATCAACTGTCATTATGTAGAAATCAGCGGGCCATCCCGGTTAGTCTATCGACCCGAGTCTCCCAAGAATGGTGGTGCCACCCTTTGGATAGAGGTTGAGCCTAATGTGGAGGTTGTAACTAAGGTTTTTGGTCAGTATTAAAATGTTTAGAATTAAGCTCAACCACTTCTAGGCTGTATCCTCTTTGCTTAGCAATCTGCTTAGCTTTGGCTTGGGCTTGACTAGAGGAATCAAATTTTAGTGCTCCCCCTGCATGAGGACACCAATTTAAGCGTTCCATACCACCTAATAACTCTAATGAAGCTAGGTAATTAGAGCTGTTGGATTCAAATAATACGTACCTAGGTCGGGATGAAGTGCTGTTAGTAACGTCGTGAGATTCTTGGCGACGTTGTTGTTTTAGTTTTGACGCACGACCCATAGCATACCTCTAGAAAACTAGTGTTGAATGTTTAAAAATTTATCATTCCGGGGGCAGGTGATTAGTGACAAAAGCACAATCCTAGGTTGACCAAAGATAGTGTAAATCCAGGACAAACCCAGGCAAAACCTCCTCCCCTGATAAAGTCTTAGGAGACTCCAACACCTCCACCACTTGACCTGGTCGATAAATTTCCACTTGTCGTAGTTTAGGATTGATTAACCAGCCCAGACTTACCCCATTTGCTAGATATTCCTCCATCTTTGATTGACTCACCGTTAACCTATCAGTTGGAGACATTAATTCTAGCACAAAATCCGGACAAATCGGTGGAAATTTCTGACGTTGCTCTAGTTTAAGTGCATCCCAGCGTTGTTGTTTAATCCACGCTACATCCGGAGAACGGTCAGCACCATTAGGGAGTTTAAAGCATGTCGATGAATCAAAAACTTTACCTAGCTTTGTTCGTCGATTCCAAATACCTACATCGATGATAATTTCAGCATTATGGTTACCAGTTTCTCCCCCAGTAGGTGACATAATAATCACTTCTCCCTTGCCATTGCGCTCAAATTTAATCTCCGGGTTATTTCGACATAACTGATAAAATTGCTCATCAGTGAGTTGGATAATGGAATTAAAATTTACTGTAAAAGCCGTCATGGTGATTTAAAATGTATAATCCTAGAAACTATTTTAATTCTTATCAATTTCCACAGGTATGATACACTCAACACTATTATTTCTGACATTATTCACAGTAGTGCTAACGGGATAAACACTCATCTTCTGGGTATCATAGGGAATTAGTAGTGGCTCCAATAGCTCCCGTTGACTTACCTGATTATGCAGCCATAAATCATAATCCCTAGGTTCTAATATGACTGGCATCCGATCATGGATCGGGCTGATAATTTCATTAGCTACTGTGGTTATAATTGTACAAGAAGCAATTATCTCACCCGCTGGATTTTTCCAACGTTCCCAAAGTCCTGCAAAAGCAAACGCACGCTGATCTTTCATCTGGAAATACAACGGTTGCTTCTTGCCATCCTTTCGTCGCCACTCATAAAAACCATCCGCTACAACCAAACAACGCCGACGACGGAATGCACTGCGAAATGCTGGCTTTTCTGCTACCGTTTCTGCTCTAGCATTAATCAGCTTTGCACCAATTTTAATATCCCTTGCCCAACTAGGAATTAAACCCCAACGTAACAATTGCCATTGTCGCTCACTATCGTTTGAGGGGTTTAAGACTGTTGCTACCAGCTGAGTAGGGGCAATATTGTACCGAGGCTCTTGGGTTGGTACATCATCTAAATTAAAAGCTCGCGCTACGCTTACCCCTATAGTTGTCAGGGTGAATCTACCACACATACTGGACGAAATTTAGTATTGATGTACTATTTTAGAAGCAAGTTATCCGTCCTGAGTGCTACAAACCAGCAAGCCTGTATTAAGCGATCGCATAAGCGCGGAAGCGTAGCGTGGCCGAAAGGCCAATCGCAATTAAATCAGCAATTACTGTATTCCCGATTCCCGATTCTCGATTCCCGATTCCCTACACGAAGCACTATAGTACGGGCAACCAGTCCGGTCACCCGTAGAACCGTCAACTGTCAACGAACCATCAATGTCTTAAACATCTGTTTCGCTAAACTCACGATTCATGTGGTCAAAGGGCTGATCAACAAATCGGATATTCCCGATACCAGCTTCTGTTGCCATGGCTTTAACCATATCTTTCATAATCTCAATCCCACGCACCGTTGGACCGATTGGCACACCTAGGGAATTATAAGTTTCCCGCAACCCTTGTAGAACCCGCTCATCCAGGACATTGGTATCACCAGCAACTAGGGCATAACTAGCATAGCGCAGGTAATAATCCAGATCTCGTAAACAAGCAGCATAACGACGAGTTGTATAAGAATTGCCACCTGGACGCAACAGTTCAGGAACTTCCTCATACAGTTGTGCTGATGCTTGCTTGACAATAGAAGCAGCATTGCCATTGATTAAAGTAGCTACAGCCACCCGAGCGGTGCCAGTTTCAAAGTAAGACTTAAGTGAATCGATGGCATCCCGATCTAGGTAGCGACCTGAGCTATCATAATTCCTAATCAAGTTTGTGACTAAATCCCTCATTAAATTATTCTCCCAACAACAATCTTGATAATTTTGATTTACTATTGGTGTCTTCCCTAGATTTAGGGCGAGAACTCAACAGGTACAGAGCGCTACACTATGCACTCCACAGGAGTTAAACAGCAAGTTGAATGTGTGCTCAACTCCAGACGCTATAATTGCCTGGAGCTAAGCGTATACATATCTTTCATCACTAGATTGTACCGTGTTGCTTGTTGCTTTCATCCTGAATCCTCCTATAGGATTGGGGGTTGCCCACCATAGATAGAACTTTAGAGTTTAGCTAGACACTCCCAGAGGGTGAAACCCGGAAATTAGAACCGACCGACCAAATGCGCCACTAATCACATTGCCTATATAGAGGCCATATAGAAAGATTTAGACAAAACCTTCCGTTCACCAGAGCCTAGTCTTGCCATAGTCTCCCTTGCTGAGCAGACAAAGACCTTATCTTGAGCCTTTATGGGAGCCTTTTTCCCAACCTGACTGAGTCTAGAACTCGAAAATTTAATTTTTTATTCATATGAGATCCGATCATCTTAGGACATTCTGTATTTTTAGATACATAATGTCCTACTTTCTATCCCTAGGATGAGTCAGGAATCAGGGAACTACAACTTTTCACTGTTTAAGGGAAAAGCAAATCAAGATGCTTTTAAGGAAATAGTGCTCCTTGCACCACTCACAAAAAAAGTATCTCCCCACGAATAACTGACTTGGATGCTTACCTAGCCAGTCCTCGGTTTGGGAAAGGTTCAGTGTCGCCAATTTTGGTAGATTCACGTGCCTCAAGTAATTTTCTAAGATTGTTTCTTTGTAAACAAACGTAAAGCTGATCAAAGGAGTCATTCATGGCTGAAACCCCACAAGAAGTCTTGAAAATGATTCAAGACCAAAACATAAAAATCATCGACCTTAAATTCATTGATATGCCAGGGATCTGGCAGCACTGCTCGTTTTACTTTGACCAAATAGAAGAGAGTTCCTTTGACGAAGGAGTTCCCTTCGATGGTTCAAGCATTCGGGGTTGGAAAGCAATCAACGAATCTGACATGGCAATGGTTCCTGATCCCACAACGGCTTGGATCGACCCATTCATGAAAGAACCAACCCTGAGCATGATTTGCAGCATTAAGGAACCGCGCACTGGGGAGTGGTACAGCCGCGATCCTCGCAGCATTGCTCAGAAAGCCCTTGACTATCTGAGCAGCACTGGCATTGGGGATACCGCCTTCTTTGGTCCAGAAGCTGAATTCTTTGTGTTTGATGATGTTCGCTTTGACCAAACCGAGAGCCAGTGCTACTACTATGTAGATAGCGTTGAAGGTCGTTGGAATTCTGGTCGAGAAGAAGCAGGTGGTAACCTCGGATATAAGCCTCGCTATAAAGAAGGTTATTTCCCTGTTGCTCCCACAGACACCCTGCAAGACATGCGTACCGAAATGCTGCTCACCATGGGAGAGTGCGGTGTACCCATTGAAAAGCACCACCACGAAGTCGCTACAGGTGGACAGAACGAGTTGGGTATTCGCTTTAACACCCTAATTAAGTCTGCTGACGATCTGATGATTTATAAGTATGTCATCAAAAATGTTGCCAAGAAGTATGGCAGAACTGTCACCTTCATGCCCAAACCAATCTTTAACGACAATGGTTCCGGGATGCATACCCACCAATCGATCTGGAAGGATGGGCAACCCTTATTCTGGGGTGATGGTTACGCCAACCTAAGTAAAATGGCGCTCAATTACATCGGTGGTTTACTCAAGCACGCCCCGGCTCTGTTAGCACTTACCAACCCCAGCACTAACTCCTACAAGCGACTAGTACCTGGGTTTGAAGCTCCCGTGAACTTAGCTTATTCCCAAGGTAACCGTTCAGCTTCCATCCGCATTCCTCTATCTGGCACCAATCCCAAGGCCAAGCGGTTAGAGTTCCGTTGCCCTGATGCAACCTGTAATCCCTATCTCGCCTTCGCTGCCATGCTCTGTGCTGGTATTGATGGGATCAAGAACGAGATTGATCCCGGTGATTCTCTAGATGTGGATATTTACGACCTCTCTCCAGAGGAATTGAGCAAAATTCCATCCACCCCCGGTTCTCTAGAGGATGCTCTGGCAGCCTTAGAAAAGGATCATGCCTTCTTGACTGAATCAGAAGTATTCACCGAAGACTTCATTACCAACTGGATTGAATTCAAACTAGACAACGAAGTCAACCCCATGCGGTTGCGGCCTCATCCCTACGAGTTCGCACTCTACTACGATGTCTAGTACTTTGTCTATGGTGAAATAAGACCATTAGCCATCCTTAAGGGTGGCTTCTTTATTTATGTCTGACTCTTGATTTATTAGTATTTGAGATCGCTTAGAAATGAGGAACACCTCGAACCCCACTCATCTTAGATTGATGTTGTTATTACTGAATAACGCTTTTTGCTGCTACTAGATCCATTAACTTATTCTTATTAGAGACTAAAGTAGACTGGGGGTATGTTCGGTGAAACTTAGAAATAATTCCTGTACCCAATACAACGACCGTTCCCCTATCGGCCCAGACGTGGGTTTGGTGCGGGTTTAGGTAAAAAAATCTATGACAGTTGCATATCCTCACAAATCAAACAACGGGATGGGTGCCCGTGAAATCCTGCCACATGTGGTACGCGATCGCAAACTTCACCTGGTCATGCTCAACCGCTATCGCTACAACGAACAACACAGTTGCCTGGATCTCACGGATTTGGTAGAAAAGCTGGATGGTCAGCCAAAAGAACTGGTGCGGGATCTATCTCATCACATTGCTGATGAAGCTCGTCATGCCATGTGGCTGACTGACCTACTCATGGAACTGGGAGCAGATATTGGTAAGCCCCCTGGAGTGTCCTACATCAAGGAATTTGATCGACTCATCGACCAGGAAAGCTATAGACAACAAGGAAAGCTTGATGATGGACTGATCCATGGTTTGGCAGCGATTAATGTCACCGAAAAACGGGGATGTGAGTACTTCTCAGCTCACATCAAAGCATTGAAAGAGGCACCGAAAACAGAAGAAAATATTAAGATTCTTCAAACCATTGAACAGATTTTCCCAGAGGAAGTTGGTCATGTTCGTTGGGGGAATCGCTGGTTAGCACAAATTGCCAAGAAAAGCCCAGAACATCGACAGAAGGTCGAACAGGCAAAGCGCCAGTATGTAGCCATTGAACAGGCGGCTTATGAATCTGGCATCGATCTGATGGCAGGTGCTGAACTGCGCCGACTCAATAACTTGCTGGAGGTTGCCAATACCTTGCCAGTTTGGGAACGTCCTCAGTACCTGATCGAGCGCTTACCCCACACCTTGCTATCCCCTGAACTACAAATGACCAGGATTCAGGTAGCACAAAAGGCTTGGCAGCAAGATCCACAAGGGTTTATAGAAAAATTTGTGCCTATGTTTTTGAACGGTTTGAATCAGGTATCTAAAAATCAGCAAAAAGCCGTCTCCTAGAAAATTGGTCAAGCAGTCAGAAGCTGATCAAGGGCCTTTGTTAGTGTTTCGGTCTCTCAAAGGTAAAATCTAAGAAAAGGGTTCAAGGAAAAAGGTTAAGGAAAAAGGTTAAAGAAAAATCATCTTTTCCCCTTGACCCTTTCCTTATTACCTGTTTCACCTAATTGCATGTCTCGACCCTTGATTTAAGAAAATTAACCAACGTGTCAACAAGCATAGCTACAGGTGATACTGGGTCTTAGGCAAACCCCAAGACCAGCACAGAGAAATAGATTATGACAAACCCACAGCCGAATCCTGACACTCTATCTAGTCAAGACTTATCAATGGCAGAAATCGTTGCCAGTGAGTTCAACCAGACTATGACTGCCGTTAACTATGTCGAAAACATTGAAACGGTCATCTCCAGCCTGGAACAAAACAATAGCGCTATGGTAAGCCACAGTGAAGAAGGCTACTTGTGGAAGTTTCAGTACGGTAGCGTGGAAGTATTCGTTCAGCTCACTGGTTCCACAGATGATGACACCTTTACAGCTTGGTCTTCTGTGATGAATCTACCTGCCAAGGACGAGGCAACATTGATGCGCAAGCTCCTGGAAATGAACTGGTATGACACCTTTGAATCCCGCTTTGCTATTGTTGAGGAGCAAGTTGTCGTCTTATCCACCCGAACTGTTGCTGAATTGTCACCAGGAGAAATTTCTCGCGCCATTACAGTGGTAGCCACTATTGCCGATGACAATGATGACTTATTACAAGCTGAGTTTGGTGCAGCCTAGAATCTTCCGATTCAAATTGATGTTAGCACACAGGTGAAGCATAAAGCTTAAAACATACCAGTTAGCGAACAAATCAGCCAACAATGGCATTGTTTAATACTTCAGACTTACCACTTCAGACTTCTGATAGTTCAGACTTACCACTTCAGAGTTCATCCTGGCGTTTAATTCCCTTACTACAGGCATCAGGGCGGCTTCAGATGGCCATTGACCAGTGGCTACTAGCCCAGCACCAACGGGGAAAACATCCCCCAGTATTGCGATTTTATACCTGGGCATCACCAACCATCTCTCTGGGCTACCATCAACGCCGTTGGCCTGAGTTCTGGGAACAACTAACTTGGGCATCACAACCAGTAGAGTTGGTAAAGCGTCCCAGTGGTGGTAGAGCTGTGCTACATCAGGGAGATTTGACCTATATGGTGGTTAATTCCGGATTGACTGGTAAACGTCTTGATGCCTATCACCAAATTTGTGAGTTTTTGATTCAGGGGTGGCGCTCCCT
Source organism: Moorena sp. SS36440bin_2 (assembly GCA_011524395.1). GTDB lineage: Bacteria > Cyanobacteriota > Cyanobacteriia > Cyanobacteriales > Coleofasciculaceae > Moorena. The sequence goes on along the minus strand of WTKN01000094.1, from coordinate 16,302 downwards.
TGGTGTAGAGTTGCACTATGGTTCAGCTGGACGGGGGTATATTCACAATCCCAACTGTTTCGGCACTGCTACTGGTGCCGATTTAGTGTTAGCAGATGGTTCTAAACTTATTGGTAGTGCTCAATTGCGCCGTGGTAATGTGATTTTGCAGCATGGCTCAATTCGCTTAGAACCAGATGCTGGACTGTATACTCACGTGTTTGGGGAAGCGCCCCCTCCCTTTCATCTACCCATGGCTCAACAGGGAGATGCCTTAATAAACATTGTGGTGGATGCCCTAACTCATGCTGCTGCTGATTGTTTTGGTGTGGAGTTGGTAGAGAAGCCTTTATCAAATCACGAGTGGCAAGAAATTCTGGCTTTGGTAAATAGCCGATCACAACAATAGTCCATCAGAACAAATCTGGTTGAACACCCATAGTTAAGGCTGATGGGAAAGCAGACAAGTACAGGTTTTTATCATCGGTAATCATCTATAAATAATTCGGCAAAGCCGTTCGCGTTTGGCCGTAGGCGAAAGCGTGGCCGAACGCGCCCCGCGTGGCCAAAAGGCCAAAAGGCCTCCGCTGCACGAACAGGACTTAGGGTGCATCTCATCTTTGTAAAAAAGAAGGGAAGTGCCGGAAGTGTCGGAAGTGTGGGGATTTTAGAGAGGGTGGGTAGTCTAGGCACTGTCGGAATTTTATTAGAATTTTGGTCTAATTGCAAAAGTGAGATGCACCCCAGGACTTAAGCAAAAGTAGGTAACAAACTCGCTTATGTCTGAAATTACTTCCATAAATGACTTGGGCGTGATGACTTGTAAACTACGAATCTTGTTCCGAGCCAAATATACTCGTGCCTCGTTTCTCAATCTTTAACAATAACTGCCATAAATCCCCCCTCCTGTCAGTATTTTCCCTGAGGGTAAGTTCAAGGTAAGTTTATATAATCCTAAACAAGCACCTTTTTCAGTAATAGCTTCAAGTATGCACCAGAACATATTAATCAGGCTACCATTTTTTTCCAGATTAGGGTTTGCTAAATTTAATAATTTGACTCATTTATTCTAATCATTTCATAATCAATAAACTATATAAAATTTTAAATAAAATAAAATATTATATTTAAAAAAAAGTATACTTAGACATGGTTAAGGGATAATAAATTATAGATATTTTTAAAGTTATGAGTAAATCAATTTGTGTTGATAGGATCCTGAAGCAGTGACATACGATCAAGACAAAAATCTCATCTTAGTTGTAGATGATACACCCACCAATTTATCAGTCATATCCCAGGCTTTGCACAATGCTGGCTTTACGGTTGCTGTGGAAACAGATGGTGAAAGCGCGATTGAACAAGTTAACTATAATCAACCCGATCTAATTCTATTGGACGTAATGATGCCAGGAATTGATGGATTTGAGACTTGCAAAAGACTAAAGGCAAACCCTTCAAATCGAGACATCCCGGTAATTTTCATGACCGCACTGACTGACACAGTTGATAAGGTCAAAGGTCTTTCCATCGGAGCCGTCGATTACATAACCAAACCCTTTCAACAAGACGAGGTATTGGCTAGAGTAAGGATACATCTACAACTAAGACATTTGACTAGAACCCTTGATGAGCAAAATGCCCGTTTGAAAGAAGAAGTTGCGGAACGTGCGGCGGCGGAAACGAGGTTAAGTAAGACTTTACAACAGCTTAAGGAAGCCCAAGACCAAATTATTGCCACAGAGAAACTAGCATACCTCGGGACGTTAACTGCAGGGGTTGCCCATGAACTGAGGAATCCTCTCAACTTTGTTAACAATTATGCCGAAGGTTCGATGGAGTTAGCTGAGGAACTCATCGAAGAATTTAAAATGCAATTAGAGCATATAGAAACAACAACAGCTAGCTATATCAAAGAAACCTTGACAGAACTGCGAGACAATTCTCTCGCTATCAAACGTCATGGTCAAAGAGCCGAGGGCATCATTCAAAGTATGATGCAGCATGCTCGAACTGACAGTACTCAACTCCAACTGACTGACCTCAATACTGTATTAGCCCAAGCTATCCAGTTGGCTTATCACAGTGTTCGTGCCAAGAATCATGACTTCAATGTCACAATTAAAACTGACTATGATGATTCCATTGGTCAACTGGAGTTGGTGTCTAGTGATATTAGTCGTGCCTTCATTAACATTATCGAAAATGCTTGCTATGCCCTCCAGAGCAAGCAGAAGAACATCGGTGAACCATTTAACCCCATGCTTTGGGTGAAGACATTGCGCTTAAGTGACTCAGTAGAAATTCGGATTGGTGATAATGGTACTGGTATCCCGCCTGAAATTAAGGAGAAGATCTTCCATCCTTTCTTTACTACTAAACCTACGGGAGAAGGAACAGGCTTAGGATTATCCTTAACCTATGATATTATCATTGGACAGCATAGAGGAACACTGAATGTGGACACTGAATTGGGAGGTTATACCGAATTTATAATTTGCCTACCCTTAAGGAATTTAGACAGCAGCAACTGACACTCCTTTGGTCATCATATATTCACAAACCAGGAAACATAATCAAATAACTTGATTACTCTAGACTGTTACTTAGTCAAGGGTTAATGGGAATTATATAGATATATCACGTCCGGTATTTTTAGTAGTGTTCATAATAAAGGTTTTTTTGGTAATGGCTAATCGGTCATGGCTAATCGGTCATGGCTAATAAGTCATGGCTAATGGGTAATGGGTAAGCACAATTACAAATTCCCAATTCATTATTTTTAATATTACCTATTACCAACTATTAAAACTAAGTGGTAATCCTCAAGGGGAGATAAAATTACATGTCATTTTCAAAAAAAATCATCCTTGTTGTGGATGATGAGCTGGAATTAGAACGTCTAATAAAACAGCGACTTAGAAAACGGATTAGAACTCAAGAGTTGGACTTTTTATTTGCGCATAATGGCTCTGAAGCGCTCGACATCCTAAAATCATCAAAACGAATAGATTTGATCTTAACTGATATCAATATGCCTGAGATGGATGGTCTTACCTTGCTAGGGTTTATCCCTGAAGTTGACCCAACACTTAAAGCAGTGGTGGTATCAGCTTATGGGGATATGAAAAATATTAGAACAGCCATGAACCGTGGTGCTTTTGATTTTCTGACCAAACCAATAGATTTTCAGGATTTGGAAATTACCATCAATAAAACCCTCAAGTTTGTCGAGCAAGTTAGAGAACAACAGCACCAAATCCGACAGGCTCATAAACAGCGTCAACTTTACTTGCAAGAGCTAATCAAAGCTAAAGAAATAGCAGAGAAAGCGAACTATGCTAAGAGCCAATTTATAGCCAACATGAGCCATGAGTTTCGCACCCCTCTAAATATCATTATTGGTAATAGTGAATTATTACAAGCTCGGGCTCAAAAGTCTGATCCAGAATACTTTATTCCCCGGCTAGATAAGATTAAAAACTCTAGTTGGCATCTGCTGAATTTATTTAACGACATACTTGACCTATCGAAAATGGAAGTAGGTGAGCTAGAAATCTATCAAGAAAATACTGAGATATCCTCATTGATTGAAGAACTGATAACCAATGTGCGTCCTTTATCGGAAAAGAACAACAATGCCTTAGAAGTAATCTATTTGAATAACCCTGGCAGAATCCTTACTGACCCCACCAAAATGCGTCAAATTCTGCTTAACTTGCTCAACAACGCTTGTAAATTTACAGAGCAGGGAACTGTTAAATTGATAGTCCAAAAGAGTGATGGCACAGCAGAGATTGAAGATAAATTTAATTCACCATCTACAACTATTCCTGATCTTGGTCAACACCAAAGAACTAAACCATCAATCACATTTCAAGTTAGTGACACCGGTATTGGCATCAGTCAAGAGCAACATTCAAAGATTTTTCAACCCTTCTCTCAGGTAGATGAGTCGGACACCCGCAAGTATGGTGGGGCTGGCTTGGGTTTAGCGATCGCAAAAAAACTTTGTGATCTGATGGGCGGTCAGATAACTGTGGACAGTGAATTGGGTAAGGGAGCGACCTTTACCGTTTCCCTACCCATAGAATGGGTATAACACTAATTAGTCAAAGCGTGATATTCACCCAATGGTTATCCTTGTATCCTTCAAGGTACCCTACACCGAATACGGGGCCAATAACCGTAGGCCTTAAGGCCACCCGTGCGCGTTCAACCTGCAACCCTCAATCCTAAACCGTCCTTAGAGCTGTATCAATCCACTGCTTCAGGGTGGGTAGCACTTCCTCAACGGAGAGTTCTGTCGATGTGTGGGTAGCCCGTTCCACCACTTCCACTTTGCCATTTTTAAGCGATCGCCCAGTCACAATCCGGTAGGGAATCCCAATTAAATCAGCATCTTTGAACTTGACGCCAGCTCGTTCGTTGCGGTCATCAAGCAGGGTTTCGATACCTGCTTCATTGAGTTGAGTGTAAAGTTTTTCTGCTGCTGCCATCTGCTGGGTATTTCCCACATTCGGGATCGTGATAATCACATGGTAGGGTGCGATCGCAACTGGCCAGATCATCCCATCCTTGTCATAGGATTGCTCTACAGCTGCTTGAGCTAACCGAGACACTCCCACCCCATAACAGCCCATACATAAAGGAATTTCTTCCCCTTGCTCACTGGTGTAGGTAGCCCCCATCGCCGATGAGTATTTCGTCCCCAACTGGAAAATATGGCCAACTTCAATGCCGCGAGCGCTTCGTAGGGTTTGATTCGGCTCATGGATGGCGCGATCGCCTGGACTAGCCTTACGGACATCCACCACTAGCTTCGGTAACTGGAATTGCTCACCCCAATTGGCCCCAACTACGTGATAGCCTGAGTCATTAGAACCAGTAGTAAAGTTTTTCAGTTCCACTGCTGTTTGATCTACCAACCGCAAAAACTGAGGCGCAATATCTTTAACTGGTTTGATGTAATCATCTGCCAAATCAGGTGCCATGTAACCCAAAGGTAGAGGTTTCGATGCCCATTTTTCCTGGGTAGCAACCTCTGGTACAGTCAGGGCTAAAACCGTTGTAGCATCGTATTGGTCTGCCAATTTCACCAATTCATTTTGTAACTTCACCTCATTTACATCTTGATCCCCCCGAATGCTCACCAAAACCAACACCGTCATGCCGTTGTCATAGACAATTTGGTAAAGAACATTTTTAACCACACTAGTGGCAGAGCACTTCAGGAATTGACAGAGGGTGTCAATAGTTGAGGTGTTTGGAGTTTCTAGTTTTTCATAAGTGTTATAGGGTGAGGGCTCTAGGTCTGGTGGTAAGGAAACTGCTTTTTCCACATTGGCAGAATACTTGCCATCCTCCGTGTAGAGAATCTCGTCTTCCCCAGCATCAGCCAGAACCATAAATTCTTGAGAACCCGAACCCCCAATCGCCCCAGAGTCAGCCTCAACCGCTCTAAACTCCAAACCACTGCGGCTAAACATATTTCGATAGGCTTGATCCATCGCCTGATAAGTCTTTTTCAGGCTTTCGTGATCGGTATGGAAGGAGTATGCATCCTTCATAATGAATTCCCGTCCCCGCATCAGGCCAAATCGGGGGCGAATTTCATCTCGGAACTTAGTTTGAATTTGATACAAGTTTAGAGGTAATTGCCGATAGGAGCGAATCATGTCCTTAGCAACAGTAGTGATTACCTCTTCATGGGTTGGTCCAAGTCCCAATTCCCGCTTTTGTCGGTCAATCAGAGCAAACATAATGCCCTCAGCTTTCGTATAGGTGTCCCAACGACCTGATTCTTTCCACAGCTCAGACGGTTGTAGCTGAGGCAGTAGACACTCTTGAGCACCTGTGGCATCCATTTCCTCCCGCACAATCTGAGAAACTTTTTTTAGGACACGCCACATCATGGGTAAATAGGCGTAGATGCCACTGCCAATACGTCGAATGTAACCCGCACGGAGCAAAAGTTTATGGCTAGGGATTTCTGCTTCCACTGGGTCTTCCCGCAGTGTCACCAACAGCATCTGAGACAGTCGCATTACTTACTTCCTTTTTAGACCAAACTACCATTATCTCATTAGTTTAAAACTTTCATCAACAGTATGTCAGCCAGGATTGACATACTCTTCACCCTCTGAGAAGGTATGTGATTATAGGCTAGTTTTTAGTTTAATTTAAATTAGCATAATCGTAGTTATAAATCTTTCAAATCACGAACTTTTACATTTCCTTGGTTTCATTACTTAACATATTTACATCTTAGCTTAAAAAAAGGCTCGTGGTGATGGTCTTGTTAAGGGTTTTAAAAAATCTAGATTTTTTTGAGAGTACCAGCTTTCAGATAAGTATAAATTCTAGTATTATAAATACCTTATAGATTTTAAAAACAGTCATATATTTTTTATTGAATATGATATTATTAATTTAATAAAAAAAATAAACAAATCAAATAAGTGAGTTTTTTTGACATAATTTTACTAGTTAAAACAAAATCATTAGATACTTAACTATTTAAAACGTTCATTACTAGATAAACACAACAATAAAATCTTTCGTTGCTTGTCATAATTGCTGTTGATGTCTATGAACAAAAGCTCGAGCAACCCATCTGCCCCCCCCATAGAATATACCCTAGAGGAATTACTAGCCAATCAAGTCGAAATCAGTGAAGAGGTTCACTGGGGTAAAGCAGAAGGTCGAGAGGTGTGGTAGGCTTCTTTGAGTGCGAATTACCTTTTGGACAACTTCTAGTCAGCAAAAAAGGAACATATATAAACTTTGGGTATTGAACTACGCAGTTACGTATACATAGACAGCTTGCAGCCTCAGCACGCCGCTTACATGGGAACAGTAGCGTTAGGATTTTTGCCCTTACCAGGAGATACCTCCCTTTGGATTGAAATCTCACCAGGTATTGAAATTAACCGGATTACCGATATTGCCCTCAAATCCACTGCCGTGCGTCCAGGAGTGCTGGTGGTCGAACGGCTTTACGGACTTCTAGAGGTGCATGCTAATAAACAAGGGGAAACCCGTACAGCTGGCAAAGCAATTTTAGATGCACTGGGCGTCCGTGAACAGGATCGGCTCAAACCTCGGGTCATTTCTAGCCAAATTATCCGTAATATTGATGCCCACCAGACCCAGTTAATTAATCGCACACGGCGGGGTCAAATGTTGCTAGCAGGGCAAACCCTATATGTATTAGAAGTTGAGCCAGCTGCCTATGCCGCCCTAGCTGCCAATGAAGCAGAGAAATCTGCCTTAATTAACATCTTACAAATTAGTGCAGTGGGCAGCTTTGGACGCCTCTACCTAGGCGGAGAAGAACGGGATATATTAGCAGCGTCTCAAGCAGCGCTGACAGCTATTGAAAGCGTGAGTGGTCGTGAACATCCTGCTACCAAGCGCAAGGAATAGAAAAGAATTCTCCCTGAGCTGATCCCTTAATGTAGTGCCATTGAGTTAAAGTCTTTGTTGGCACCGCTACATAATGTGAAGGAGAACCTCAATGGCCAATCTAGAACATCTTGCTCTACTCAAACAAGATCCATTCAGATGGACAGAATGGAGAAAGACAAATCTAGATCTAGAACCAGACCTTAGCGAAGTTAACCTCAATGGGGCTAACTTTGAAAGGGTAAACTTAGCAAAAGCTAACCTAAAAAAGGCAAATCTAGGCAATATTAAACTGATTAGCGCTAACCTCAGCCAAGCTAACCTCAGCCAAGCTAACCTCCAAGATGCTGAACTGATCAAAGCTAAACTGATCTCGGCTGACCTAATTGGGACGAAACTTATAGCAGCTAACCTGATCTCGGCTGACCTAAATGGTGCCAATTTAATTGGGGCTGACTTGACCCTAGCTAACCTCATGCAAGCTGATTTGAGTAATGCTAACCTAATTGGCACTAGCTTGCTCAAAGCTAACCTCTCAGAAGCAGATTTAAGTGGGGCAAAGCTAAGACGGACTAACCTGGTTGAGGCTAACCTTATGGCTGCCAATCTCTGCCATACTAATCTGAGCAATGCTACTCTTCATCAAGCTGAACTGCTTGGGGCTTACCTATACAAAGCTGAGTGTCCAGGGGCTAACCTAGCAGAAGCTCACCTGAGTGGAAGCTATCTGTTTGGAGCTAACCTAGCAGAGGCAGACCTTTACGGGGTTGACATTAGATGGGCGAACCTTACTAAAGCTAATTTAAGCGGGTCTAACCTCACTAAAGCTAAGCTGAGGGGCGCTAACCTCAGTAAAGCTAACTTAACTGGGGCTAATATCATTGAAGCTGAACTAAGCCAAGCTAATCTAAGGGAAACAATTATGCCTGATGGAACCATCCATCCTTAGATCACCACATCTGATCACAATCAATCAAACCTTTGATTAATCAGTTAGTGCTGCAAGTATCATCCAACAGACACAATCGACCAGACACCGATGGGTCATGCCCAACCGCCCCTAGAATTGATCCGACAAGCTTAAGTTGACCTGACTCATGAGCTGCAAACCTCTGTGGGAAAGTCTGATCATAACTTGACAATATTCTCTGAATAAGTAATAATATATAAAATTATTTTTAATTTTAACCTTAGCTTAACCAAAATCCCACTTTGATTAACTTTAGGTAAAGGTTTGGACTGTGACTATCCTGAGTCCACTCAAAGTCAATCTCAAGAGTCTAGGTTGCTAGACGTCAGACTGGGACGATGAACAAACTAGTATTACCCCAAAGCAAAACCATTGGAGAATGGAGTTATCTGGGAATTGCTGAAACACTTCCAGAAAATGCTTAGTCACGAAGCCGCCGTTCTCCAAGATCGAGATCCAGAACAGCTGCACCAAATGCGTATCGGAATGCGGCGCTTGCGTACCGCCGTCACTAGTTTTACCCCTGCTTTAGACTTGCCCAAAGCAGCCTCTGAAAAACAGATTGCTAAGATTGCCCGTATTTTAGGGAGCCTTCGAGATCTAGATGTCCTCCAAGAAACCCTCCAGAAAGGTTACCAACCCAAGTTACCTGCCAAAGAACGGAAAGCATTGAAGCAAGCCTACGTTGACTTGGAAAAAAAGCGGTGCAAAGCTTTAAAACAAGTTCGGGAAGTTCTGCAAGGTAAGCCACACCAAAAGCTTAAGCAAACCTTAAAACTGTGGCTCAAAAAACCCACCTATAAAGAAATGGCTCAGATGCCAGCGGCTGCGGTATTACCTGATTTACTCTTACCCATTGTCAGCCGCCTGTTACTCCACCCGGCTTGGCTAGTGGGCGTTGATCTTAAGGATACTGGTAGCAAAAATCCCAAGCAGCTGAAACCAACAGAAGTTGAATCCCTGCTAGCCATTCGTGGGTCAGTGATTCACGATCTACGCAAGCAAGCCAAGCGGGTGCGTTACCAAATGAACCTATTTACTGAACTATATAGTCCTACCTATAAGGACTATGTGGAAGATATGAAGCAAATTCAAGGCATCTTAGGTGATATTCCACGACAGTATGGTTTTAGACGAATTCTTAAACTCTGTCTTTCACAACGGACCTAAAACATAAGGCTCCCCAGTTGGCTGAGTTACTACAGGCCAACCGCTACAAATCATGGCAACAGTGGCAAACCTTACAACAGAATTATTTGAAGCCCGAAACCAGGCAAGCCTTTCGCCAAATATTACTGACTGATTCAGGCAACTGATAGGTCTGATGCTGGTGAGGGTATAAACACAGTTAATGTATCTTGGTTGAATGAATTGTATAAAATGTGCTAACCTTACCAGAATTGGAGAGTTTGACAGCGAAAAGAATACCACGTCCTATTAGGTATTGAAGTTAGCGTAAGCAGAGGGTCGCCTTAATCAAAAAGTTTTAACCATGCATCTGCATAGCCTGGCCAGCATAAAGGCTACCCTGTCTAAGGCGCCCGTCTTTAACCATAAAAGGGACTCTCTCTATCGGTTTCGTCTCCGGGGATGAATTTTTCCAAATAGTGTTAATATAAAAAGTAAGGGTCTCAAAAAAAACTGGGTATTGACCCTACTCAGCTACCCTCGGTGCGAGGGAAAGTTACGCCCATGGAGATAACAACCAAATCTGGTTGTGCCTGGGAATCTCCATTCGTATTAGGATGGGGAGGTTCAATAACATAATAGATACAACACTTTGTTCTTTTTCCTTTCTCAGAGTCATGGGTTTTGGCAAAAAACCTTAGGCAAGACTGATTCCCTTGCTAAGCTGCTCAAAAAGCAGTAATAGTTTTTAACCTGTTAGGGAACTGAAAGTGTAAAAGAAAAGATACAAGTGGTCTTATAGGAGCTTTTTGCTTGATGGACTATATAGAAAAGGTTTTGGAAAAAATTCAAGAATGGGCGCGCAAGCTTATTGAAGCGCTATTAGGTCCTGAGGCTCAGCCTGAACCAGAACCAATCCCCATTCCTGTTAATGACCCAAGGTGTCGTCGGAATTAGATAGTTATTGTGTCCGGTGATTCTCGAAAACGTCTAAGTATCCTGGTTCTCCATGGTCCCAATCTTAATTTACTGGGACAGCGAGAACCAGGTATTTATGGATATGTAACCTTGGATGAGATTAACTATATCCTAGAGGAAGAAGGGCAAAGGCTTGAGGCAAGCGTAACAGCGTTGCAGTCTAATCATGAAGGTATCTTAGTCGATAAGATACATGAAGCTTTAGGACACCACGACGGGATTTTAATTAATGCTGCTGCTTATACCCATACCAGTGTGGCTATTCGAGATGCAATAGCTGCGGTAGCCTTGCCAACTGTAGAAGTTCATCTGAGCAACATCTATCAACGAGAAGCTTTTAGACATCATTCGTTCATTGCACCAGTGGTAGTTGGTCAGATTAGTGGTTTTGGAGCAAACAGCTATAGACTGGGGTTACAGGCTCTAGTGCTGACATTGAGAAAATCGATTGGTAATTAAAATCAAAAAGGTTATGGGTGCTGCCTTGCGGGTTGAAAAAGGCAATTTAAGAGCATACTAGATTTCTTGACAAAATATGGATGCGGTACTCACTTTTGAACCGATTTAGAGGTGCCTTGTTAGGTAGCCTTGTGGGAGAAATCCTGGCTGGGAGTGGCTGCCAAAAGTTACCACCAGCTCAAGTAAGATTTCGAGCGCTTTCCCTTGGGGATGCTGGTCTGAGTAAGGGGATTTCCGATTGGAGCAAGATTGCTACTTGTGGTATTGAAAGTTTGATTCGCTGTGGCAACCTCGATTTAGGAGATTGGTTAGTGCACTGTCAAAAGGCTCAAACCTCTATACTTTCATTAAAAGGGACTGCCAACAGTAGCGAAGCAGCAGTAGCCACCTTACCAATAGCATTATTTTTTCATGAAGATGAAGTCAAGTTGCGCCAAAAGCTGCTACAGGCAGCAGCAATTTGGCAAAATGATTCTGAAAGGTTTGAGAGTGTCTTGGCTATAGGTTGGGCAATAGCGATCGCCCTTACCGAAAAACTTGACTGCCCTAACCTGATTTCCCGAATCATTGCCTACCTAGGAAACTATGAAAATCAAAATTCCTGGGTGCAACAATTGGAACAAGTACAAAGTCTACTAGAGCTTGGGGCAAGTTTAGAACAAACTGTTATCCAGCTGCGTCGAGAGCAAAGGCGTAGAAAGGAGTCTGACGATGACTGCTATTTATCGATTGCCTTAGCATTGTACTGTTTCCTAAACACCCCAGAAGATTTTCGCCTCTGTGTAACTCGTGCAGCTCTTACAGGCTATCAATCACAAACTACTGCTGCCTTAACAGGTGCTTTAGCTGGTGCCTATAACGGTATCATCGGTATTCCAGTGCCCTGGCTGGTGGCTCTTAACCTCAACACTACTGGGGTTGACCCATGGCAATTAGCAGACCAGTTGTTGGCAGTGTGGTCAGGTGTATATGACGTTTCAGGGATAGCTCAGTTTCAGAAGCTAGCTGTGGTAGCACCAAGGGTGATCGGATCTCGATAAGCTGTTCAATCAAAGGACTTTCAAACCAAAAATGAAGCTGCACCTACAAGGGGCTGTAGCCTGAAACGTGATGGTACATAAAATTTTCATGGCCTGTGTTGCACCCATGGTGTTGAATTTGCTACCACAGCTATAGGTAAAACTAATATAAACCAGTTAAACTAAGATGATCTAAAAAAAACACTGGCTTGTAAGCCTTGTAAACTAAAAATCAGTCAACTCTGGAATTATATTCTGTTACTGACCCCGCAATAAAGGGTTCTTATGGGGTAAGACTTAAGCCTAAGTGTGACTAGAGCATTGAGCCTAATCCTGGTAAGAACTTCCAGCCACAACCCCTAAGCTGGAGTATCTGCAAGACTGCTTACTTCAGTCGCGGTTAACGATCGGAATCATCACGGTGCGCGCCTCCTAGGCCGCGAGCAATCCATCGCGGCCTAGGGTCGCACCGCTTGGATTAGGTGGTCTGCATGGACTTACAACTCCATGATTGAGGATTATCTCCATGGGAGTAGCTATTTTATCACCAACTCGACAGCAACTAATGCCAATTACCCCAAGTTCCCCTAGGGAATCGATTAAAGAAAGAAAAGCTAAAGTTGTAAATAATGACGTAGGCGTATTTACGGTGAAGTTGGTCTGTGAATCATCTGGAAGTCAAACCCAAGCAATAGCCATGGGAATTGACCAAGGTAACCACGAAACCATAATCGGCGTAAAGTCAGTCTATACCACTTTAATAAAGTTTTCTGTTCGCAAACTCCAGTTACTGTTACAGTATACAAGGCGTGATTTTAACTGGAAGTTTCCCACGCAACCTGCGCTCTACCCATGTCAAATGAGTGGATTTAAAATGAGTGGAGGAAAACTTTCCAGTGTTTTTTATGAATAATCAATAAATGTAGATGTCTTTAAGCAAAATGCCACCACCACACAGCAAATTGTGAGCAGACCGCTACTGTTACCAGACATTGCCATTCCTGTGCTATGAAAACGTTCAATTCGCTGACGCAGCCGATCACGCAATTACGGCGAACATCTCAGCACCTTCGGAGTTTTTTGGGATTTAACTCCTCTAGTGCTGCAAAACCCTCAGTTAGCCAATCACAGCAGGAGAATTTAAAAGGACAATCTCTACAGCTCACAGAGTCTCCAAGGCATGGTGAAGGCAGTTCCACTAGCCTAACTTCAAGAAAAAATTGGGGCAAAAGCCAGCACCAACTTCAACAGAAAATTACTCTACCTGTAATGTGGACTTTAGCAGTGGTTTCCCTGACCAGTGTTATGGGAGGACGCTTTTACAATCAGCCACAGCTAGATGTAGACACAGTAGCACCACAGACAGTCCGCGCACCATTTGATGCTCTGGTTGAGGACTCTAAGACGACGGCTGAGAGACGCAAAGAAGCTCAAAGAGGTGCTCAACCAGTCTTGAAGATTGACAAATCTGTTACAGAAAGAATTTATCAAAATCTTGAGAAGTCTCTGGACGCTTTGGAAGAACTGCGCACTAACAGCGGTGTTTTTCCTTTTGTAAAGACTGATGTACTATCTATCGCCACCCAGCGGTATTTGCGCCAAAGTAAGGAATGGGAATGGCGGGCGATCTTGGCATTTTCAGATATCGATAACCATGTCAACGGGTTTGATTCTGAAGCCAAACCACCGACTCCGGCAGAAAATTCATTAAATGTAGCTTTTGTTGAGGCAGTAAGTGAACTGCAAAGCTACCGTCAACAGTCTTCTGAACAAGAGTTCTCAGCTCTGATTGAGTCAATATCTGCTGCTCGTCAACAGTACGCTCAGGTGTTGCCTCAGCTCTCAGAATACCTTAGCCCTGAATTCAGTAGCCTAGATGATGTTTCTGTACTGGATCTATCAGATCAAGATTGGCAGAAAACCCGCATCGTCATTAAGCAGGCTGCTAGTCGCATCCTGACCCAAGGTATGGTTCCAGGATTACCACCAAATCTGATCCAAGAGACCGTGAAGGTAAACTTGAGTAGCCTGATGCCTCAGGAAGCTCAACCACTAGCCAAGTATTTACTAGTGAGAGTTTTAGAACCCAACTTGATCGAAAATAAAGAATTAACCAAGCTCATAGCAGAACAGGCAGCAGAAAAAGTGGAACCAATGATGGTTTCAGTGCGGCAAGGAGATGTGATTGTAACCGCAGGTGAAACCATCACTCAAACAGACTTTGTACTACTGGATTATTTCGACTTAAGCCGTCGAGGAATTAACTGGCCGGGTTTGATGGGATTTGGTGGTTTGGTTACTACTACGGTGGGAATCTTTGCCTTAGTGCAACGGCGAGTTCACCCGAAATGGAGACGGCGGGACTACATTTTGGTATTGCTATTGACGCTGAGTATGCCAATATCAATACTTTTCAAGAGTCCCTTCTTCAAAATTCCCTACACTATGCCTGCTATTGCTTTGTTAGTAGGGAACTTTTATGGGTCTACGATGGGCGTGACAGTGGTGGTTTTACTGACAGGCTTAGTGACCTTTAGTATGGAAGTCACTGGAGAACAAGTACTGGCAAATGTTGCTGGTGGTTTACTGGGTGCCTTGATGGCAGGACGAATGCGATCGCGAGAGGAATTGGCTGTTCTGGGAGTTGGGGTGGGCTTAACTCAAGGTGTCGTTTCCCTGATTATCAATCTGATTATTAGTGCCACGGCTAGCACAATTTGGTCTGCCGTTCTGCCAGGAGCCTTGTTATTCGGTCTGTCTGGCTTAGCTTGGAGTATTGTCGCCCTGGGGCTATCACCTTACCTGGAACGTTTGTTTGACCTGGTGACACCGATTCGTCTGGCAGAATTGTCTAATCCCAACCGTCCCCTGCTCAAACGTCTAGCTACTGAGGCACCTGGAACATTTCAACATACTCTGTTTGTTGCTTCTTTGGCAGAAGCAGCAGCTCAAGAACTCCACTGTAATGTGGAACTGGTTCGGGCAGGTACGCTCTACCATGACATTGGTAAAATGCACGATCCGTTAGGGTTTATAGAAAATCAAATGGGTGGTCCGAACAAGCATGATGAGATTAATGATCCTTTCAAAAGTGCTGAAATTATCAAAAAGCACGTTACCGAAGGACTGGTTATGGCTCGTAAGCACCAGTTACCCAAGGCAGTGCGGGATTTTATCCCAGAGCATCAGGGGAAATTGCTGATTTCCTATTTTTATTTCCAGGCTCAGCAAAAAGCCCAACTCGAAGGTACTGGGTCTGTGGACGAGTCATATTTTCGTTATGACGGTCCAATTCCCCAGTCCCAGGAAACTGGTGTAGTTATGTTAGCTGATGCCTGTGAAGCGGCTCTACGCTCACTCAAAGAGGTTACTCCGGAAACGGCTCTTACGGTGGTCAATAAAATTCTCAAAGCTCGCTGGCAGGACAACCAATTAGTGGATTCTGGGCTAACCCGACAGGATTTATCAAAAATTGCCCAAGTCTTCATCAGAGTTTGGCAACAATATAATCATCAACGTATTGCTTATCCGAAGGGAGCGCTTAATTGCCAATCGTCTACTAAATGAAGTACGAAGTCTCAAGTTTTTGTAGAGAAAGAGTATGAAACAGTATGAAACACAGAATTTCAGATCTGTTCCACCTTCTTGAATCCTGTTTCTGTACAAACACTGTGCAAGCCTTGGTCCCACTCATCAATGGGTAGTTGAGGTATATAGGCAAATTCAAATACAATGCCGATCCTAGGAATAGAATCCCACTCTGGTGAATTCAGTAGTCGGTCATAGAAACCACCACCGTAACCCAAACGATACCCCCGCTGGTCACAAGCCACAGCGGGTACAAGGATTAAATTCACATCTTTTGGCTCTAGGGTGGTAGCATTAGGTTTGGGCTCTAAAATACCATAATTTCCTTTTTGCAAGGGTTCGCCAGCTTTCCAGGTATGCCAGAATAGAGATTTTCCAACACATCGGGGTAGTCCCCAACAGTGCTTAGTGTCTCTAAATAGGGGACTTAGATCTGGTTCTTGTCGAAAACTGAAATAGGCTAAGACTGTTTGTGGCTGGGTAACTAGGATGCCAGATTGCAGATGGGTACAGATGCGATCGCTTTTTTGCCGCCATTCTTCTACAGACATAGACTGGCGCTTTTGAAGCAGGGATCGGCGTAGTTCTGCTTTGTTCATCTGATCTTCCCTCCGCTTTGATAGGGCGATCATATCAACAAACTATGCTGATAGTGGGTAATCATACCAAGTTGCATTTAGCGTGATTTGCGCGGTCTTGGGGAGGCAGCGCCTTCACGCGGGGGTTCCCCCCGGAGACGAAACCTGATTACGTTGAGCCTTTATGGTTGGTCGG
>WTKN01000331.1 GCA_011524395.1 Moorena sp. SS36440bin_2 | reverse complement strand
GACGAGCACCACCAAGACCGGAAAGTCCGCAGGAGGTGCCTCCACTACAACAAGCGCAGGGACTGGTAAAGGTGGCTCTGGTAGCGCGTCGTCATCAACCAACCATTCCTACAAAGATGTCAGCCGTACATTGATCGTGTGTTTATTCGACATTTTCGGCGATGATACCTTCAGGGACGCTTTCGACACTGGCAACTTCAACCGCAACGAATCGTTACGTTGGATTCGAAAATCAACTCTCCCAGCCGCAGTCCGTATCGTGCAGCTTTTGAGTTCGAAAGTAGAAAAGCGGGGGAAGCATGCGAACCATTCAACCATCGAAGACCCGGACGATCCCGTCATGGAGGAGCTCGGAACACGCCAGGTATTACAAACATTTCAATCTGCCCTCGCTCTCCATTCCTATGCTGTTCTAGATGAGCGGGTGGGTCAAGCATTTAAGATCACATTCCTCAATCGTCAATGTTCACTCGCATTTCTGAACGCTGGTGGATTTGTGCAACGCGTTCTCAAACCGCAGGATTGGAAGCCTAAAACCGAGCCCCCGATGGCATTTACCCGTAAGCCGACCATCTTCGAGATTCTTCTGTGGTTTCATTGCATCAACATGGCGTCTGATATGGTCAAGAATAAAGAGCTGGATTTGCGATTCCACTACCGAAATGGAAACATTATTGGGTATATCGTCCATCGCGTCTGTTTGGCATGGGGTAGACTGGTGCAAAGGATTGGTGAAGGTCAATTGAGTACGCATGTTCTCCCTTACCTGTGGTATAATGACAAGACCGGATGCTTCGAGTGTCTTGAACGAGAAAATGGGTTTTCGAGTTCATCACAGTTGGAGTCCCTTGTACCATCCGTCCGGCCAATGAAGACGGGTACAGGTATCGACGCAACAGCTGCTGGTCGGGACAGGAACATGGACCATGCAATGCGTCATGTGGCACATTCCCTCCTCTTCAAGCTGAAGAAACTCGCCTGTGACACTACTATTCATGCCCTGAGTTCGGACCAAGACGTGGTAGATTATCCACCGATTAGAGCTCTTACGCGTGCAGATGATGATAATGGCCTCCCTTACGTCTTCGCTGAAATGGATGATGAGGCAATGGAGGTATTGGGAATTGCTAAGCCCGTCCCACCACCCATTGAAGTCATCAATGTTGAGGATGGCAGAGCTTCCCAGGTTGGAAGGGTCACGAAGATCCCCGCAACCATCCATGACCCGACGTTGAGATTCGGTGCTATGTCCTTAAATCAACATCGATCTCGTAAACATACTATGGAAACTGCACCTTCAACGCGTCCACGAAAGCAACGAAGAACTCAAGCAGGCGACTCAGGGGCGGGGCCTTCAACGGTTGTTAAAGAAGAACCGGAGCTTTTCGTCCCAGTAGAGCCGGCGCAATCAGAGGAGTTCGATGAGGAAACGCAGAATGCATTTGACACGTTGCTCAAGGCCATGGGTCGCGGTGTGTGCGTAGCGTACAATGTTCCGTTTGACGACTTAGCGGAGGCACATTCTGGTGGATGTGGTGAAGAACTGGAGGAGAAAGTGCAACTGTTCTTCACGGACTCTCCATGGAACTACCGCCGAGAACATAACATGGACAACTCCGACCACGACGTTCTTTCCGATAAGGACATGAAGAACGTTGTCGAACTTGTTGCAAAAGTTCTAGCTAAGGGGGGACATGCTATCATCTTTTGCTCAGCTTTCCAGTTCCGTCGATGGGTTCAACTGTTTAGTGCAAAGAAGGTGAAGGTCCAGGAGATGAACCCGGATGATCCTGATAATCCTGATAACGAAGTTACGGTTACAAGGAGCGTTTTCAACGTTGAACCCAATCCTCTCTACTTTCAGAGAGCACCTGGTTTCTACAATACTACCCCTAACGTTCTTCTGATGACGCACATTACCACTACGGAACAAGCCGTTCACGTATGGAAATCTGCAAACTCGGCAGCTGAGAACTTCGCTCGTGTGGACTTCAACAGGGGAGGCTTCGTTCCGTCTCGTCATAAGGGGTACACCGACTGCATTGACAACATTCAACGCCTAACGCCGCACGAAAAGGTGTGTACTGACAAATTAAGTGAGAACGGCCGGCCTAAAATGTTAAGACCGGAGCAGAAGAGTATGGCATTGTTGCAGCAAATCATAAGCAAGTACACCCAGCCCGGAGACATCGTCTTCGACCCGTTCGCTGGTTCGTATGCAACAGGTCGCGCATGCATGTCTCTTCCTCTGCACCGCCGCTGTATTATGGGGGATAAGGACCCGAACTGTGGAAAGTTTGCAATGAGGCAATTGGTAGAGGTGTACGCGCGACAGCTCCTAAGCGACGAATCAGACATCGAAGAGTCTGATGCTTTGAAGAAGGTGGCTGATACGTATGCCCATCAGATGGATAAGATCAATGCGATGAAGGATATGGCAGTTTGGGACATTCCGAAAGGTTACACCCCAATGACTTCCTTCCCTCCGACTTTGGTGAACTTCATCTCATCCACCTTCCAAGACGTCAGCCTGTTCAACCTGTACAGAAACAGGCCCTTGATTGAATGGCCATTACTGTGGCGCGCCCGTTTTCACCAGATGGATGTTAACACCTTGCTTGGTTTTGAGCTCGCAGCAAATAATTTGGAAATGAAGCCATCTACCATTCCAAATGCAGGCAACGGAATCTTCACAACTGTTAGAATTCCTCCGGATACGGTCATCGGGTATTACTACGGGTCACTTGTGTACGACAACATGAGTGTGAACCAGTCCCGTCGTCCTACTACATATGGAGAGGGACACTTACAGTTTGAAGTGAAAGAGTTTGTGAAGTGGGCCTTGCAGTTGAAGACAACGGCTCCCAATGGAGAATCAGTTTGGATCTTCCCGGCACCTTTTTGTGCGATGAAAATGATTAACGATGCCAGGTACAGGGAGGACGAAGTAGGTCGCCCGACGAGAGAAGAAATAGAAGCCAATCCGTATCATCACCGGTACAATAACGTCAAGTACAATGATGTCAGTCATCGACAAAGCATGAGCGACTATCGCAGTTACGGTTTGGTGGAAGTTAGGTCTCTAAAACAAGTCATTCCAGCTGGGAATGAGTTGTTTGTAGATTATGGATCCAACTATGATGCTTTTGACAGCTGACTTAAAAAAACTTAAATAAACATCATTTTCCTGCTTTTCTTATAGACAGTAGTTCCAGTAATAGTGACATTACAACTACCTGAACTAATCCCCTTTCAGATAAGGCCACTGGCTTTATCAAGGGTTGGCATCGTAATGAAGCGACCCAGATGCCATCTGGTTCGCTTCATTACGATGACAACCGTTGTCCTTCGATGTTTCAGTTGGACCTACCACCCCGTTCAACATTTTCAAATTTCTGAAGTTGGTCACCAGACCAACCCATTTTGTAGAATTATAATCCAATTATAATTCTCACGATTATAATTGGATTATAAT
>WTKN01000156.1 GCA_011524395.1 Moorena sp. SS36440bin_2 | reverse complement strand
CTTTCACCCGTAGAAAAAGACAATTTATTCATGAGCAATGTTACAGCCCTGCCTCCTGGGAGGGGTTAGGGGTGGGTTGATCTTCGCTCTTCCCTGCTCCGAGGCTCCCTGCTCCGAGGCTCCCTAAAACCCAGAGATTTGTACCTCATGGGTATAAGACTTGCTATATCCCTCTTCTGTCACTTTCCGGTTTCTGCTATGATTAGCAAATTCTACAGCCAAGGTATACTCGGTGATATAGAGTGTTGCGATCGCTTCCGCGCTTATGCGATCGCATTTTGGTCAATTTCACACTCTCCAGAATTGCTACTCGGAAAAAATTACGCTATCCCAAGCCAGCGCCTATACTCGGCAGACTCCGAAAAGGCAAGCCTTTTCGGAGAGTGACAGAAGAGGGATGGTTACAGTATCAGGATGATTTGACCCTAAGGTTTGTTCTGCAATCTCGAAAGCCTCCACATAGAGGGGTTCTACGTGATCGTCACTCCCCTGATCCGAGTAGAGTCTTGGCAGGTTTTTGAAACTTTGAGCTAAATCAGGATGGTTCTCACCCAGCCGCCTGCTAGTTATCTATAAACATTGTGGATACGCTCAAGCTAAGACACTGTTTATTTAGCAAAACTACGCAATTCTCGCTCCGTTAACCATGTATTAATCCAATTTCGGTCTTCTTCCGACAATTGCGGTAGTGGCTCTTGATTATAATCTATGAGTAAATCATAACTGGCTTGGTCGTAGATATTACTCAACAATAGCTGTAAATCTACTAATGGTTCTGTATCTCCAGACTTCAGCGGTAAGGGAAATGAAGGTATAGAATCTGGTAAATTAAATCCATACAAATCAGCTTGAGGACGACGGTCTCCTCGACTGACTAAAATGCGATAATGGGTTTCACTATTGCTGTGATAAACTGGCATTGGTTGTCCCTTACGCAGTAAATCAATGTCTTGATGCAAAGCGCGAGTGGGGGAAACCCCCAAGACCGCGCTCCATCGCTTTCTACTAAATGAGTGAAACTGCCTAAAACCTTATTTCGTTTAGTCTCATATTGCTTGCGTCCTTCCCCAGAACGTTTATTAATGGGAGAGAGGATTTCAATAGCTGTTACTACTTCTTTGGTAGCTACTTCTCGGACTTCTAAATAACCTTGCTTAATGGTTTCAGGTACAGGAACTTGTACTGTTTGGGGTTGAGTTGGGGCTTGTGCAACTGCAACATTGGTCATTGGTTGTTTGGTTGTAACCTGTGAACCTTTGACAGTTAAATCTGGAATGCCAACGAGTAGAGATTGTTCCCCAATGGTTTCATACATGCGAACTTCAACACCAACTCTGTATTTGGGACGCAGTTGAGGAGACAGGAATTTAGTCAGCTCGCTAATAAGTAACAAATGTACTCCTGGCCAAACTTCTGGATGTTCTAGGTAAGGGTTCATCCCTGGAAAAGGGGAAGGCATAAAATTTCCTCCTCGGTGCTTAGAGCGTTCAACTTAGAGCATTCAGCATTCAGGTTTTAGAACTTAGCTGACAGCTGACAGCTAACGGCTGATGGCTAAAAGTCTATTACTTATTCTAAAGCGCACCATTCAACACTTGTTGTGCCGAAAGCTGTAACCCCGAAAAAATAGTTGATTGAATCAACTCATCCCTGACAAAAAGCGTTTCCTCATAAAGATCATCCACCAAGTGCAACACCACAACCTGCTTTTTGAGCGGATCGACAATCCAATATTCGCGAATCCCCAGCAAGTTATACGACCCTCGTTTGCTTCGATAATCCGTCGTCCGAGTCGATTCGCTAACCACTTCAACCACCAAAAAAGGTGGCGATTCGTTGAGACGAATGATCGCCTCTCGATCCAGCATTCCCTGCCATTGCTCCAGTGTTGCCACCGTCACATCTGGAATCCGCGCTGTATCCCAACGTCCCCCACGGGGCGACTCGATTGCAATAAACCCTTGCTTAGAAACCCAGGCTAACCCCTGATTCTGAATTTCAGCCCGAAATTGATCGTTGAGAAACTCAGTAATTGCACCATGTTGTCCTTTGGGTTGAGACATGGCAATCAGTTCCCCATTCACGAGTTCATAACGCCGATCAGTGCCATCGTTGTAGCTTAAGTAGTCTTCGAGGCTAAGCAGTGCAGTAGTGGCAGTCATCGGAGTTTTCCTAAGAAGCCATTTTTTTGATAATACTAGTTTAGCAAAAAATGGGTTAGGAACTGTCATTTATAGCGATTTGCAGATAAGTTAATTATGAAAATGGGGCTAAAAATATCCAGTTTACTTCTTACTTGCCAATAATAAATAACTTAGATGGGATACCAACTGATCTATTCCCAGATCCGCTGTTCCCAGATCCGCTGCTCCCTAAAACTCAGTACGAGCTACCTCACCCAATTGAGAACTGCTATATCTTTTAATTCAAAGGGTCTTGTGCTGGTAATCCTATAGCACGGGGAAACTTAGCTACAGTGGGAGATAATACTTTCAACAACAAACAATGACGAACACTATCACTCAAAGGCGTAGTAAATTTTTCAACTGATTTAATTTTTCCACCCAACTTTTTTACCGCTGGCTGTAAAGCTTCGGTTTCTTCATCTGTCCAATGACCACGATAGAGAATCGCCAAACCTCCCTTTTTCAGAAGTGGTAGAGCATATTCAGCACAAACAGAAGGGGCACTAACAGCACGAACTAGAGCAATATCGTAGGAGTGTCGATGCTGTGGCTTCTGTCCAATGGCTTCTGCTCTGCCAACTAACGTTTTAACATTATTAATTTCCAACTGGGGGATTAAGGTTTGGAGAAAAGTAATTTTTTTGCGAGTAGAATCGAGTAACGTAATAGCAGTATTAGGAAATGCGATCGCAACTGGTAATCCCGGAAATCCCGCCCCCGTTCCAATATCAATAATTCTCTGTCCTGGAGTTACAGATTGCCATATGGGAGCCAATCCTACCAAAGAATCCCACAGATGCTTTTCCCAAAATTCCTCGGGAGCGGTAATCCGAGTTAAATTCAACTGACGATTGCCTGACAAAATCCCCTCATAGAGTTTCTGAAACAACTGTTGTTGTTCTGGATCTGGCTGCCAATTTAGAGTTTTTTGCCAAACCTCTGTCATCTCTGGCAGCAGTAAAACATTTTGGTCATTTGTCATTTTTGCTCTTCTGTACTTGTTATGCTAAATAAACAGTTTTACAAAGGGAGCAGGGAGCAGGGAGCAGGGAGCAGGGAGTAGTGGAAAAAGCCCCTATTCAAATTTTTTTGTTAGTTGAATAGCATAGATTTTCATTCTACAGTAAGCTTTCTGAGCTTTTTGACTATAAATTTAGCATAAAAGGTACTGAAGAACCGTCATTTTTTGCTTTTTACTTTTTAATTTTTAATTTCTAAATAGGGATCCTAAATAAATTGTGATAATTTTTTTTCCCTACTCCCTACTCCCTACTCCCTACTCCCTACTCCCTACTCCCTACTC
>WTKN01000168.1:13430-31999 GCA_011524395.1 Moorena sp. SS36440bin_2 | reverse complement strand
CCCCACACCCCACACCTGAGGTCAAAGTAAAAAACCTACCCTTATGAGGATGAGGAGATGGGGATAATTTTCAAGGGCTTGTATCATTAATCCTGCCATCGCCTTTTCCATAATCCTTTTAGGCATTGGTCAATCCCAAACCCGATGCAAATCCAACAAAAAACCTGGTAAAACCTCTTCACCAGACAACTTAACAGGATTATCTAATATTTCTACTGTTAACCCCGGTCGATAAACTTCCACCTGGCGTTGTTGGGGATTGATTAACCAGCCTAATTTAGCACCATTTTCAATGTACTCAACCATCTTATCTTGCAAAGATTTCAGAGTGTCTGAACTAGATCGTAACTCCACTACAAAATCAGGACAGATATTGGGAAACGTTTCTAGCTGTTCATCTGTTAATGTTTGCCAGCGATGCAGCGCGGTCTTGGGGAGGCAGCGCGGTCTTGGGGGGAACCCCCATGAGCGACTGCATCAAGACAGGTGCGTTCACGTAGTGTCTCCAAAGGAGAATCGCGGTGTTCCGCACACAGACCCATGCGCCACTCGCGCTTTGCATGGCTGACGCGTTTTTGACTGACCCAGGATGCATCTGGAGAACGTATTGCACCATTAGGTAACCTAAAGCCTGTAGAGGAGTCAAAAGCTATTCCAGTACCATCCACATCAGCCCAATTAAATAGTTGCTGGTTGATTCTCCCGTTACGGTTTCCTGTTTCCCAGCCCGTGGGTGGATTCACAATTAATTCTCCTTTAGCTGTTCTTTCAAGCTTTAAATCTCGATTCGCGGCTTCGAGTTCAACAAACTGTTCTAAAGTAATGGACAATCCCATACTTCTAGGTAACTCAATCTGTAGGTTATCAGTTTCAGGTATAGCGGGTATCTGTACCATTTTTAACTCTACTAAAAAGGTTTTTTTTAGTGAACTTGGACCCTTAGCAAAGCTAAACTTAGTTTAGCTTTGCTTGGTTTGATTTGTGATTTGTTGGAGAGGGGTGGATATAGACATGTTTTGGTATTTCAATTATAAATCAATTCTCAAGTTAATTGACTACGGCCCAACTTACTGGAAATCCTGGTGAGGTTATGAGTATATTGATTGGATATCTGCTACTCACTTAAGATAGCAATTTGCCAGGAATTCAATCCTTGGCTACAATTGATAAAGTGTAATCATGATTTCTGTGTCCACCACTGGTGGATGTAGATACAGCTAAGCTGTACTGGTGGAATTTTTGTTAATTTATTCGGTCAAGGATTGGGGTTAACCAAGACTTGACCGATTTTTTTATGAAGGATGAAGGATTAGTTTCTGTTTCCTTGATTTAGAATGGCTATAGGGAACATGATAAATAAAGATCATGGCATATAGTGACTTTACAAGTATCTACAAAGTCGAAACGACGTTTAATCTCATTGTTGATGAGGGGAATACTATATTTAATGATATTGCTCCGATCGAACCGAGTGATCACTTGAAAACGACCCTTAAGGAAAATCTACCGATCACGAATGCTATTAATACGGAAAAAGCTCGTTCTGAGTTAGTTATTGCTCCGGTTTTACTGGAAGTGCGCCGTCTGCTTGATTTCAAAATCGGTTTTTTTTCTGGAACTGAGTTTAATGTCGATAAAGGAACTGGATTAAATGGATACTGTGATTATCTTCTTACTGCTTCTAAGGAAATGTATGAAATTCGGACACCAGTTGTAACCCTAGTGGAGGCAAAAAATGAAAATATTAAGGGGGGATTAGGACAGTGCATTGCGGAAATGGTAGCGGCTCAGAGATTTAATCAACAACAGGATCAGGATATTGATGCTATCTATGGAGCTGTGACTACTGGGACGAATTGGAAGTTTCTCAAGTTGGTGAATCAATTGGTATTTATTGATTTGGATGACTATTATATTAAGGAAATTGATATGATACTGGGAATATTGGCACATCCGTTTAAGCAGTATCTATGAGGCAAGAAAGTAGCCACTGCATCAAGATAATAGTTCTAGATAAAGTTGGTTATAGGTCGGTCTGATTACGTTAGTATTTTTGTACTAACTTGACTAACTATAAGCGATCGCAAATTAGCTTCATGTCCCAATCCATGTCAGAATCCATGTCAGAATCCATCTCCCCATCCCAATGGCAAGTCCTACCGCCAGGGGAAATCCCTCAGTGGTTCATCGAAGCTGTCAAATCCCATACTAAGAACTGTTCGGGACATTATGCTGCTCAACTGCTTTGGCAACGGGGAATACGAGAGGAGAAACAACTGGCTGGTTTCCTCAACCCAGATTTGTATCAACCTACCAGCCCTTTTGATTTTGGACAGGAAATGAAATGGGCAGTAAAACGCCTACTGCAAGCCCGTGAGGCTGAGGAAAATGTTGCCATATGGGGGGACTTTGATGCGGATGGAATCACGGCTACTAGTGTCCTCTGGGAAGGACTGGGACAGTTTTTTTGGCAGCACCAACAGCTAAGTTACTACATTCCCAATCGCCTGACGGAATCCCATGGTTTGAATTGTCCAGGAATTGACAAACTACACGCTTCTGGGGTGAAACTTATCGTTACCTGCGATACTGGCAGCACGAATCTGAGGGAAATTGATTATGCTCACCAGTTGGGAATGGATGTGATTATCACTGACCACCATACTCTACCAGATGACCGTCCGCCAGTGGTTTCTATCATCAATCCCCGCTATTTTGCTGAAACTCACCCTTTATTTCATTTGTCTGGGGTGGCGGTGGCGTATAAGTTAGTGGAAGCAATGTATCAGCGTTCACCTAATATTCCCCAACAACGATTAGAGAACTTGCTGGATTTGGTGGCAATTGGTTTAATTGCGGATTTAGTGGAATTATCTGGAGATTGTCGTTACCTGGCACAACGGGGAATTGAACAACTGAAACAGCAACTGAAAACTCGGTATCGTCCTGGTGTAGCGCGATTGTTAGAGTTGTGTAAACGCAGTGGCGATCGCCCGACTGATATTTCTTTCGGACTTGGCCCGAGAATTAATGCTGTAAGTCGGATTCAAGGGGATGCTTCATTTTGTGTTGAGTTACTGACTAGTAAAGATGAGAAACGTTGTGAGCAACTGGCTTTAGAGACGGAATTAGCTAATACCCGCCGCATGTCTTTACAAAAAGATATTACTAAGCAGGTTAAGGATAAACTTGCCCAACTTGATCTGTCTACTACTAATGTTATTGTCCTAGAAGATCCCCAATGGCCAGTTGGTGTTTTAGGCTTAGTAGCAGGTCAAATTGCTCAGGAATACGGACGCCCGACGATTTTGTTAAGTACAGTTTTGTTAAGTACTGAAAGTAACGATAGAGAAAGCCAACTGCTAGAAGCAGGTTTAGAGGATAAAAACTCCTATAGTATAGCACGGGGATCGGCTCGTTCTGTTAATAATATTGATCTTTATGAATTAGTTAATTCCCAAGCTCATTTGTTGCATCGCTTCGGAGGTCATCCTTTTGCCGCT
Organism: Moorena sp. SS36440bin_2; assembly: GCA_011524395.1. GTDB lineage: Bacteria > Cyanobacteriota > Cyanobacteriia > Cyanobacteriales > Coleofasciculaceae > Moorena. Next base: position 28,496 of record WTKN01000168.1, on the reverse strand, counting down.
GGGTTGAGTTTGCCAGTGGATAATATTCCTTTATTTACGGAAGCGATTAACCAGCAGTTGGCACAAAAACTAGGGACTACGGGTGCTTTGATGATGCCAACCATGGAAGCCGATTTGGTGGTTAAGGTTGCTGAGTTGGGCAAAGCACTATTTGATGAATTAAAACACCTGGAACCTTGTGGTATGGGTAATCCTGTGCCAAAATTTCTGATTAAAAACTGTTGGTTTGAGCAGGTTTGGAATCGTAATTCTAAGGATTTGAGAGGGCGGAAAGTACAGTATATTAAAACTAAATTTGAAATTTGGGATGACTCTACGAGTAAGGGTTTTCCTGGAATTTGGTGGGGACATTATCAGGATGAAGTCCCTAAAGTTAGATGTAATGCTGTTGTGCAATTAGACTATAATAATTATGACAAACGTCCAGAAGTACGCCTGATTGCTGTGCAACCTTGCCAAGAAAATGATTTTTTCCAGTCTTGTTTACAGGTATCTAATCAGCTGGATTGGATTTTAGATTGGCGGGGAGAAGAGTTACAGGGTGAAGGTTTAACTCCTCTAATGGTTTATGAGTGTCCCACGAGTTGGGATGAGTTACAAGTATGGTGTAGGAGAGCGATACAGGCAGAACGACAATTAGCGATCGCATATCCACAACCTCAACAACTATCTGCCCAAGACACCTGGAAAAAGTTGCTAGGAATTGCTAAGTTCCTCAGTCGCACGGGTCAATGGGCTACTTTGGTGCAATTGCAGGAGAAGTTGGATTTATGCGATCGCACTGTTGAGTTAGGACTGAATGCCCTATCAGTAATTGGTTTTGAGGTTTCTCACCAGGACTGCGGGCTACAAATCAGCTGGCATGGCAGGGAGTGGTCTTCCGATTGGCCGTTGGCCACACTACGCGAGCGGACAAATGTTGCTGGGAATGATGCGATTGCAATATTTTTTGCTGCCATTGAAGAGGAACAGTTCCGACGTCAGTATTTTTACCAGGTGCCTCTGTCTACTATTACTGGATATAGCATGATTGGCATCAAACAAGATTAGATTTAAGCAGTCAGCAGTTAGCAGTCAGCAGTCAGCAGTCAGCAGTCAGCAGTCAGTAGTCAGTAGTCAGTAGTCAGCAGTCAGTAGTCAGTAGTCAGTAGTCAGCCAAAGCCTTGGCCGTTGGCCACGCTATGCGAATGGGTCATAGTTGATAGCTGTGTGGGCCTAGCGCATCACTGATGGCTGATGGCTGATGACTAATAGCTGATGGCTGATGGCTGATGGCTGATGGCTGATGGCTGATGGCTGATGGCTGATGACTGATAGCTGATGGCTGATAGCTGATAGCTGATAGCTGATAGCTGATGGCTAAATACTTACAATCTGTGACACCTAGTAAACAGTCCACTACCAAAACACAGACATGAAATTAATTGATAAAACCGACTCTCTTTTAAAGAGTATCAACTCATTAGGGAAGGAAAAAGTAAGCCAGATTTTTTAGAGTGATATCCAGATTAGCTAGATTCAAGTCATCTCAGGGTTTTCAAGTATTTAGATTTTTTTTTAGAACCTCAGGAACCTTTTGTTTATTCCCAACGACTTGTAGAGAAAGGAACACAAAAAACGAATTTAAGGAAAGAAACAATGCAAGGTTTACTAAAATCTATTGTCACTATTTCTACTTTGGCCGCTACAACAATTGCTCCAGTTTTACTAGGAAATAGCATGGCTTCCGCTAATCCAGGAGCAGATGATCTCCGCGCTAAAGGTACGGATGCTAGCTACATTGGGGTTGGACTGGCTGCCGGTGTAACCAGTGATGGACAAGGAAATGACCAAAATATTGGTGGTAATATTACCACTCGTTTAACAACTTCAAAGCTTCCAGTTTCTCTAAGAGGTGATATTCTTTTCAATGATGACAATACGGCGATTATTCCTAGTGTTTCCTTTGACCTAGGCGTAGCTAAAAATACTAATGTTTTTGCTAGTGTTGGTTACTCTTTTGTGGAAGATGACGGAGACAATACACCCATCGGTAATCAAGATGCTTGGGTGCTTGGCGTGGGTGCTGAAAGCCAAATTGCTAAAGATGTTTTGGTTTACGGCAATACTAAGGTAGGTCTTAACGCTTACGAAAATAGTTCAGGTGAGTCTGTCAGTGTTCAAGTGGGTGCAGGCTATCGTTTCTAAACCTATTATGTCCATTGTCAAAGGGAAAGGATGAAGGATGAAGCATGAAGGATGAAGCATAAATGATGAAGTATAAATGATAAAGTATTAACTGTCAAATACTTCAACTGAGGTGACAACAATCCTCTTGTGCATCTACTCGCTTTGGCCAATCTACTAGCTTCAACCTTCCTTCAACTCTTTCCTTTCCTCTTTCCCGGTATCTGATTCAATGACAGTGAATGGATTTGGACAAATTTTAGGATTTCTAAAGTTATCGATCCAATGGGCAACGGTAGTATTAGGATCTAATCATTAACCGTAATCCCGACCGATTGATCGGGAATTATACTTATTCATCTTTTTAGATCCGTCGAAGCAATGGTTGTATCTCAGACTCCTAAAGCCCGCAAACCCTCTAAGATTGAAGGAATTAAAGAACGTAGTAACTTCTTGCGTGAACCGGTGGCAACTGAATTGCTACAGGATACCACTCATTTTACAGAAGACGCTATTCAAATTCTTAAGTTTCACGGGTCTTACCAGCAAGACAACCGAGATAACCGGGTCAAGGGTCAGGAAAAAGACTATCAGATGATGCTGCGCACTCGCAATCCTGGAGGATTTATTCCACCAGAGCTCTATATGACTCTAGAGCAGTTGTCAGAAGAGTATGGTAACCATACCCTACGAGTAACTACCCGTCAGGGTTTTCAGATTCATGGCATTCTCAAGAAGAATTTGAAAGCAACAATTGCAGCAATTATCCGCAATATGGGGTCAACGTTGGGTGCTTGTGGAGACCTCAACCGTAATGTTATGGCTGCGCCAGCACCATACAAAAATCGACCAGAGTATCAGTATGCTTGGGAGTATGCTGATCGGATTGCTGACTTACTTACACCTCAAACCGGTGCCTATTACGAGATTTGGCTGGATGGGGAAAAGGTAATTAGTGCTGAGGAAGCTCCGGAGGTGAAAGCAGCACGACAGCGCAATGGTAATGGTACTATTTTCCAGGACAAAGAGGAACCAATCTACGGGGAACACTATATGCCCCGGAAGTTTAAGTGTTCTGTAACGGTTCCCGGGGATAACTCGATTGATATCTATACCCAAGATGTGGGGTTGGTGGTAATTACCAACGACCAGGGAGAACTGGAGGGATTTAATGTTCTGGCTGGTGGGGGTATGGGTCGCACTCACAATAAGGAAGAAACCTTTGCTCGTCTAGCTGACCACATCTGCTATGTAGAGAAAGATGATATCTATGACTTGGTTAAGGCAATTGTGGCAACCCAGCGGGATTATGGCGATCGCATAAACCGCCGTCATGCCAGAATGAAGTACCTAATCAATGATTGGGGTGTCGATAAGTTCCGGGAAAAAGTAGAAAGCTACTTCGGTAAAACCCTGGCACCGTTTAAGCCCTTACCTCCGTTTAAGTACGAAGATTATTTGGGTTGGAACGAACAAGGAGACGGAAAACTATTTCTGGGTATATCGATTGAGAATGGTCGGGTCAAAGATGAAGGGGATTTCCGACTCAAAACAGCTTTGCGGGAAATTACTGAGAAATTTGCCCTACCAATGCGGCTGACTGCTAACCACAATATTATTCTTTATGAGATTGACCCGACCCACCAGCAAGCCCTGAATCAGATTCTAGAAAAGCACGGTATTCAAGTTACTCCCGAAGGGATTGAACCGTTAGTGCGCTACTCCATGGCTTGTCCAGCTTTACCTACCTGTGGCTTAGCGGTTACCGAATCAGAACGGGCGCTCCCTGGCATGGTTGATCGGATTCGGTTACTGCTGAACAAATTGGGGTTAGAGAAGGAATATTTTGTGATCCGAATGACTGGTTGTCCTAATGGCTGTGCTAGACCGTATATGGCAGAGTTGGGATTTGTCGGTAGCGCACCAAAGGCTTATCAAGTGTGGCTGGGAGCTTCACCAGATCAAACTCGGTTATCACGAGCCTATGTGCAGAAAATGCCAGAAAGTGAGCTGGAATCTTTCTTTGAACCAATTTTTGTGCAGTTTCGGGAAGAGCGCAAACCTCAGGAGAGTTTTGGGGATTTTTGCGATCGCATTGGTTTTGATGCCCTTCGGGAATTTTCTGCTAACTATGAGCTAGGTAGCGGTATAGTTAATCCAGATGCCAAGCTACCAAGTAAGAAATCCTCAGCTAAGAAATCTTCTACTGCTAAAAATCGCCGTCGAATTAGCATTCCCGAAGAAGTCCATGCTCGTCTTAAGGAAGCTGCTGCTAACCAAGGGAAAAGTATGACGGAGTTGGCAGCAGAAGCTCTGAAAGCTTATTTGGGATAACTAGCTTATCAGTTTTGCAGAATGTAGAATGTAGAATGCAGAATTTAGAATGAAGAATGCAGAATGCAGAATGCAGAATGAAGAATGCAGAATGCAGAATTCTAAATTCTTAATTCTAATAAATTCTAAATTCTAAATAGTTATCGATCATATGCATTGGTAGCAATGGCAGTAGATACTTGTTGGATTAGAGCTTCTTTGGTAGAGGAGTTATCTAAAACCTTATCAGCAAGTGCTATTTTCTGCTGGAGGGTGAGTTGGCTGTTGATCCGGGCTTGAGCTTGTTCTTTAGAGATGCGATCGCGTTTCTGGATCCGTCTGAGCTGTTGTTCTGGTGAGCAGCTGACTACCCAAGTTTCTGTCACTAAATCGGTCATCTTAGCTTCAAATAGCAAAGGGATGACTAAAATGACTGTCGGAGCAACTATGGTATCGAGTTCAGATAGAAAGCGATCGCGTACATAAGGATGGATTTGTTCCTCTAACCACTGTCGCTCAGCTGGGTTACTAAAAATTATCTCTCCCAAGCGTTTGCGGTTCAGGGTACCGTCACTGTGTTGCACTTGTAAACCGTAGCGCTGATAAATCTGTTTCAGGATTGGTGAATCTGGTTGTACTGCTTCTCTGGCATAGATATCCGCATCTAAAATCGGTAGCCTGTAGGTATCAGCCAGGTAATTCGATACGGTGGTTTTTCCCGTAGCAATACCACCGGTTAGACCAATGATGCGTTTTTGATTCATGGGCGTTGATTATAGGATCGGTTATGAGATCAGGGATGCGTTCGCGCAGCGTGCGCGTAGCGCAATCGCACCTGTTGGTCACAAATCCGTTCTACCAGGTAGTGGGTTACCGCGCAATTCCCCTCCCCTCAGCCACTCTACAGTAGCTTAGGGCTGATATTATGTCAGCATGATTACCCTTAATAACAATCTCTCCCATCTCCCCATCTCCTACAGTCCCCACACTTCCCACACTTCCCACACTTCCCGCGCCCCTGCCCCTAGATTATCGGTATTCAACCGGACTTGATATGAGTGGGTCAGTCTGTGCTTCAGTTTTCTTGTCTAAATCTCATCTAACTTTCATTTATTCGTTAGGGTGATTTCAGGATGGTAGTTCATTCTAATAATTAAGCAACTAAAACAGCGATGCAGCGCGGTCTTGGGAAGGCAGCGCGGTCTTGGGGGTCTCCCCCGGAGACGAAACCTGATTACGTTGAGCCTTTATGGTTGGTAGGCTATGCAAAAAAGGGGTAAAACTTAGCCGATTTTGGCGAGCCTGTCTTACGGTAACTTCTAACCACTCGCGCTTTGCCGTGGTTTCCCCCACTCGCGCTTTGCATCAAGAAATGATTCAATTCATTGATTCAATTCATTTTTGATTACTAGGAGGAAGTATTATGAAACGTCTAATTGTTGGTGGTGTATCCGTATTGTTAATGGCAGCAGCAACTCCTGGTGTGCAAGCAGAAACAACTGTTGTTAAACAGAACTCTTTAAACAATGCTCTGGTCAGTCAACGAATAGCCTCTACTATCGCCACAGGAAGCTTTATCACCGTTGATAGAGGGCATCGCACTCAAGGAAATGCCAAGATTGTCAATGAAAATGGTAAACGTTATCTAGAATTCGATCAATCCTTTAAAACGGGTAGTGGACCCGAAGTGAAGGTACTCCTGTATCGGAACAGTAGTGTACCTCGTAAAATTCGGCCACAAGACTATGTAACCCTCGCCCGACTCCAGAAATTCAGTGGTGCTCAACGCTATGCTATTCCTGACAACATAAATCTTGATGAATTTGGCTCTGTAGCAGTTTGGTGTCGTCGCTTTAACATCACCTTTGGTTACGCTTCTCTGTAAAAGGAATAGGGCGTCGGGAGTCGGGAGCGGTGCAGTGCAGTCAAAGCGATGCAGCGCGGTCTTGGGAAGGCAGCGCGGTCTTGGGAAGGCAGCGCGGTCTTGGGGGTCTCCCCCGGAGACGAAACCTGATTACGTTGAGCCTTTATGGTTGGTAGGCTATGCAAAAAAGGGGTAAAACTTAGCCGATTTTGGCGAGCCTGTCTTACGGTAACTTCTAACCACTCGCGCTTTGCCGTGGTTTCCCCCACTCGCGCTTTGCATCAAGAAGGGAGCTAGTTACTCATCGCCCCATCGCCCCATCTTCCCACACTTACCACACCTGTCAGGCCTCCCATCTAGCAGTTTATAGCCTAATGAGGTACACAATTTTTTTCCCTGCTCCCTGTTCCCTGCTCCCTGCTCCCTGTTCCCTGTTCCCTGTTCCCTTAATTAGTAATTAACGTTTGATTAACAACACTCTGATAAATTGGGGAGATTGCTGTTTTTCGCAGTGCTTTTTTCAAGGATTTATTCGTACTATTTAAAATAGTGATCCAAGTCTGACCAGGACATTCTAGTTCATCCGCAAGACGGTCAATCAGTTGTTGGTCTTTAGTAGAGCTATTCGATTCCAAAAAATGACGCTGACGGCTGACACCGAGGATGTAATAGGGATTGTCTGGAAAGATTAGCACTACTTTGCGCACTAAATAAGCTTGTTTAATCTCAGGGTAACCAGCAAGTTGTTGTTGTAAGGCAGCTTCTACCTCAGCCGATAGTCCGTGGGGTTGAAAGCGATCGCCGTGACTGAAACCAGAGCGCTCTTCCTGTGCCAGGGTCAGTAATTCATGATGTTTGGCAGCTCTTTGACGATATTGGTCTGCTTCTGCGTCACGTCCTTGGCGTCTGAGAAACCCATAAATTGATTGAGTGCCACTCAATACACTATCTGGGTCTAGTGCCATCGCCTCCTCCAGGTAATGGATACCAGCTTCATTCTCTTGTGCGATTAGAATTTGCCCTAGTAAATAATTAGCGGATACATGGTCAGCTTGCCTGGTCAGTACTGATACTAATAACGGGATTGCCTCTTGGGTGCCGACTAAATCTAATGTCCAACGAGCACGATTCCAGGCTTCTTTAACACTTAGCGGAGAGTGGGCAGCTTTTGCGTTTAACGTTTCCAAGGATTGGCGTATCGCCTGAGCCTGGGTATACTTTTCTCGCCATTGGTAATTGATAGTAGTGTGCCATTGACGCTCCAACTCTTGAGTCAGAGGTAGTAACGCTTTACCTAAAAACTCCTCAGCGGCTGTTACCAAGACCCGTATCGGTAAGCTAGGGGGTGGATTGAAGGGATATTTCAAGGCTTTTAAACGTTCCAACAGACAAGGATGGGTATCGGCATGATGGGTTTGAGACATCAACGCTGACCTAATCCACTGTTGTTGTTGATTTGGTTCAATGGGACTCAACAATGCCTTACCTAAATCCTGGAAAGGGGTTTGTGGAGGATTGGGTTGATGCTGGGCTTTGTGATAAATGTCATTCCAGAAAGATTGTTCCAAGTACTGAGCTTTGACCTGAACACTCAGCAGTGCTTCGGCAACGTGCTGACTACCTGCTAACTCGGCAGCACAGCGGTCAGCTTCGTATTCATTAGCACGGGCAAGTACGAAAGAATAGGCATTGAAAAAGGGGGAATACCAATTAAAAAAGCCATGAAACAGCACTGTTGCTCCAGCATGTTGACTTTTTTCCAATTGTTGCCAAATCTGCTCCCACGTTTGACGCAGTCGATAAATCCAGGCTGCAAAGGAACTGTGCTTGCCGGATAAATGTCCCAATTCATGGGCAAGAACCGCTCGAAATTGTCTAGGAGAAAGGGCTTGGAGTAAAGGCAGTCCTAAAATTAAGTAGTTATCTTGCCATCCCAGTAAGCCCAGACGAGGAATCTGGACTACTGCTGCATTAAATTCGCTGGTCAGGATCACATGGTGAAAGGAAGGAGCTTTTAGAGCTTTGGTCAACTCATCAATCAAGGCAAACAGCTTTGGGACTTGCTGCCGCTGTAGTTTGAATCCCTGGGGTGGTGGAAAACTCACCCATAGCGATCGCATAATCATCCAGGCTGGCACCAGCAAAACAATGATCAGTTGAACCATGCCACGATTGATCTGACCACTGTAGTAAATTAACAGTACTACTAGTCCGAGAACTCCTAACAATCCTGCCAAGACCAGAAAAATGTAGGCATAACCCAGTGCCGCTAGAAGTCCTACACGTAGCTTATAATTATTGGGATATCGTTGGGCATAATCTTCGAGTTTCTTGACTAAGGTATCAAATTCTTCGTTTGTCATGGGTTAATCTCCTATTGACTAAGCCTGTTTGACCCAGTCTCTAGTTTTAGTTAGCCCAAGTTGGTAGTCTTCTTGATCAAGAAAAGGCTTTTTTGAGAATTAAATTTGTTTAACAATTGAATTATTTCCCCAATTTCCCCGCAAAGATCAGGTAATGCTGAAGCCAACACTCTAGAATAACAGTGAACACTAGGGGTAAGCCAGAAGATTAACGTGCAGCTAAAGCAAGTCATTATTATTCACAAAGCTGGAGACTACCAAGGAAAACGTTGCGCAGAAAAATGCGCTCGGGAGTTGGAAGCACGCCACTGCAAGGTTTTGATCGGACCGAGTGGCCCAAAAGATAATCCCTACCCAGTCTTTTTAGCTTCTGCTACCGAAGCCATTGATTTGGCAGTGGTTCTCGGGGGGGATGGAACAGTATTAGCAGCCGCAAGACATCTGGCTCCGGAAGGAATACCAATTTTGGCAGTAAATGTTGGAGGTCATCTGGGATTTTTGACCGAACCTATTGAAGAATTTAAAGACACTGAGCAAGTATGGAAGCGACTATTAGAAGACCGCTATGCAGTTCAGCGGCGGATGATGTTACAGGGGGCTGTGTTTGGGGGAAACCGCACTGACATTACACCAGTTAGCGATCGCTTTTTTGCACTCAATGAAATGTGTATTAAACCTGCCTCTGCCGATCGGATGATTACCTCAATTTTGGAAATGGAAATTGATGGAGAAATAGTCGATCAATATCAAGGGGATGGACTAATTGTTGGCACTCCCACTGGCTCCACTGGCTATACTGTTTCCGCTAATGGTCCAATTTTGCACGACTCGATCGAAGCGATCGCAGTCGCACCGATTTGTCCGATGAGCCTTTCGAGTCGTCCTTTCGTACTCCCCTCTGGCTCTGTTGTCAGTATCTGGCCCTTGGGGGATTATGAGCTAAACACTAAACTCTGGATGGATGGTGTGCTCGCAACCTCTATTTGGCCTGGACAACGGGTGGATGTGCGTAGAGCAGATTGTCAGGCCAAGTTCATTATCCTACGGGAACAGTATTCCTATTACCAGACTTTAAGGAATAAGCTTCAGTGGGCTGGTACTAGAGTCACCTACAGTAACAACCACCGCAATGGAGCACCTGGTTAGTTAATGGGGAGAGTTTGAGGAGTTTGTGGACAAAATTTCAAGAATAAATCATAACGGAGGGTGAACGGTGAGATTTCTAAGTACTCTACCAATCAGCAATGCCCACTTGCTAGAATTGACTGGAGACAATTCTGTCCATTAACTTTATTAACAATTAGATAAAAATGACGAATTTGGAAGCAATGCAAGTTGACGGAATTCCAGAGAATAAAATTCCTAATACAATAGAGCAAATCTCTTCTTCATCGATTTCAAAACCTTCAGTTTTAATAAGCCTAGGTTCTTATTTATTCCTGGCTGCTGGGGTTGGGGTAGGCATTGCCTCTATTTTTATCTCACACCGTCAAATATTGCTAATCGTTAGCGCTGCTTGTTTTGCCGTTTTTATATTTCTGTTTCTAATTAATAAACAATTGTGGCAAGACTATAAAGAAGCTAATCATGAGTTTCAACTGCTCAAAAAATCTAAACTGTGTAGTGGGCTCTGGTGCGGTAATAATTCCATAGAGAATAACCCGATAACTCTAGCAATAGAAAAAGCATTAAACTATAGCCAGGAGTTGATTGACGATTATAAAAAGACCCGCAAGACCTCCCGAAATGCTTACTATGTTGCCCAAATGTTAACCATTATTTTATCGGGAATAACACCAATTTTAGTCTTGCTAGACAAATTAGAAACTGGTTCTGCATTACTAAAGTGGCTCCCGGTAATCTTTCCAGCTGTTGCTTCTATTGTTGCTAGTGTCTCTACTTCCTTTCCATTTCAAGAAAATTGGATTGCTGCCAACACTACTGTAGAATTGTTAGAAGCCGAACAGGAAAAATTTGTATTGGGAGTCACTCCAGCTTATCGCTTTTCTGAGTCATCCGATGGCGCGCGACGTCAACAACAATCACAAAAGGCCATAGAACATTATATTGTTCAGGTGAATAAGATTCATCTCAAGCAAGTCCAATCCTCTAATGGCAATGACTCAGGGTCTAATGACAATCAGTCAGGAGAGAAGAAACAGGATTAAAGAATGAAGAATTAAGAATTAAGAATTAAGAATTAATAAACAGGATTAAAGAATGCAGAATTAAGAATGAAGAATGCAGAATTAAGCATGGTGAAGCTAGAAGCTAGAAGCTAGAAGCTAGAAGTCAGAAGCCAGAATGGTGAATTCTAAATTCTCAATTCTAAATTATCTTCAATTCTAAATTCTAAATTCTCAATTCTTAATTCTAAAAAATCGGTACTGATAGATCAGCTACAGACACTCGCACCCGCTTTCCTACGGGTAGTTGAGTGCTAAGGTTGGTGCGAGCGTGGAGTCTTGTGCCGGAAGCGGTTTGTAAACAGTAGCGGTATTCACGACCTAGGAAATGTCGGTCTTGAATCACTACGGTGGAGTCATCATCAGGCTTAAGAAGAACATTTTCTTCCCGAAGCATCAGCTCCCCTTGCTCCAGCTGATCCAGTTTAGGATTGATTATGGAGTCATTGACTCTGATCGCAAAGGAGCCTACTTCTGTTTCCCATAGGTCTCCTCTGCGTTGGGCTGGTAAAAAGTTGGCTTGGGTGACGAATTCTGCCACAAAGCGAGAGCTGGGATTGGTATAGATTTCTTCTGGTGTGCCCAATTGCTCTAATCGACCAGAACGCATGACTCCCACTTGGTCAGATATCGATAAGGCTTCTTCTTGGTCATGGGTGACAAAAATAGCAGAGGTGCCGGTTTCTTTGAGAATAGCTCGCACTTCCTGACGCAACCGCAGACGCACTTGGACATCCAGATTGCTCAGGGGTTCATCCAATAGAATTAATTTAGGTTGCGGGGCTAAGGCACGGGCTAGGGCTACTCGCTGCTGCTGACCACCAGAGAGTTCGTGGGGGTAACGTTTGCCCATGCCAGCTAATCCCACTAATGCGATCGCATCTTCCGTATTATTCTTGACACAGACACCACTCTTCTGTTTCCGATTCTGCTTAAGGCCAAACGCCACATTCTCTGCTACGGTCAGATGAGGAAATAGAGCATAGTCTTGAAAGACCATACCAGTATTGCGCTGTTCTGGTGGTAACCAATACCCTGGCCCACTCACTTTCCGTCCTGCCAATACCACTAGTCCCCCTTGGGGTCGCTCAAACCCAGCTACAATCCGCAGTAAAGTCGTTTTGCCACAGCCAGATGGCCCCACTAATCCCAGTAAATCCCCTTCATAGAGGGTAAACGACACATTCCCCACTGCTGGCTCAGTGGTTTGATCAAAGTGTTTAGTAATCCCTTCTAAATGTAGAATTGCTGGTTTTGTCATGAATTGATAGTAACGGTTAGTGTGGTTAAGGTTATCGCAGTTGTCAATTGAGGGAGTAGGGAATAGGGAACAGGGAACAGGGAACAGTGCGTAGGGTGCGTTAGGGAAGGGCTCGGACTCATTTTCCGCCTCGTCGTCAGCCTTGGGATAGCCCGCCCCGTAACGCACCACTGGGCCAAACAGGATGGATTGAGATGCACCCCACACTCCACACCCCACACCCTACACACCCCACACTCCCTAAAGTCTCTCCTTGCGCCTTTTGCTAGGAAGCTGCCAGCAATCATCGAGCCAGGATATTAACTCTTGGCGCGGAAGGGTTAGCTGTCTGAGGATACTCCAAATTTGAATCAAAGCCGTGACATTATCGATTTCAGCTTTCAAGGGCTGGTCAGTCTGACAGTGACAGGGAATCTCTAACTCTTGCAAGCGCCGATAGACTTGCCATCGGTCTCCCCACTTGATCTCAATCACCTGACTGGCCTCTGATTCAGATATAGATGGATCCATAATCAATAATGCAATAGTTTTTTATTAAAAGCTGGAACCAAGCTCCCTTGGTTAAGAGAATATTTAAGCAGCTAAGACTTAGTTATTGCTAATACTCCTACACTAGTTTAGTCTATTTAGGTTTCAAATGCAAAGCTTTCTCAACTAATTTACAAAAAAAATATTATTTCAACAGTTGCCAGTGGGACAATAGCCCTGGAATAACGGGAGATGGCATGATTAGGAGATCGAAAGATCTAGGGCAAGGGGTATAAGCACTTATAGATAATTTTGTCAACTATCAAAACTTCCTGAAATTTGAGAACCCCCGTGCTTTTAGCCGGGGTCAGAAGTTACCGTAAGAATAAGGCAGCCTTGTCTTGATGCAGTCGCTCATGGGGGAAACCACGGCAGTCGCTCATGGGGGGAACCCCCAAGACCGCGCTGCCTCCCCAAGACCGCGCAAATCACGCTAATCATAAAGTTTTAACCCTTTTGTTCATAGCCGACCAACCATAAAGGCTGCCTTAATAAACAGGCGCGCGTCTCCGGGATGAAAAACAGAGACTGGAAATATCGGCGTCGTGTCCTCTATTTGACTTCTAACCCAACGCTCTATAAACTCCCCGACACTGGTATTTGAGTCCTTCGCGGAAAGCTGTAACCACTTCCACACAGTATCTGTAAACATGATAGTGTGTGTTTTTTTTAGTTCGTTATAGTAGACAGGAATTCCTCTCATTATTTTTTGAGATTTAGATTTATTTTTTCTTTAATTTTTTAGACTATACGTATATACTGATAACATGATAATAAAGAGGTCGAGGTTGTAAATTGTACAGAACGATACCGATAAAAGTCAACTTTTCAAGCGAAGAGAAAGTGTTCTGGGAGTTTCAATGCAAGCAAGCTAACAGCCTGTTTAATTGCGCTGTCTACTATGCAAAACAAAAACACTATCAATGGCTTGAAGATCAAGAGGCTTACACCACTTACTGGCGTGGTGATGAGCTAAGACTCGGGTGGAAAACTTACAAGTGCAGTACAAAGTATCCCGAGATAGATAAAGCACTAAAAATGTCACCTCACTACAAGGGAATGGCCGCTCAATCTGCTCAACAAACATTGAAAACCGTAGGAGAGGCGCTTAATAGTTACAACAAATTAGTCGGACTCTACTACCAGGGAAAAGTGGATAGGCCAAAATTCCCTCGTTATAGAAAATCTGGAGGCTTTGCTGCTGTAACTTTCCCAAAACAAGCTCTCACATATAAAGAGGGGTTGTTTTACCCTTCTGTTAGTAAAGAAAGTAAACCTGAGTTACTAACTCAAATAACCTTAGCCCCTCCTGATTTCATAGATCCTGACTGGGTCAAAGAGGTTACAGTTCGCCCTTGTTACGGACAATTGTGGGTAGATTGGGTTATTGATGATGGGAAGCAACCAGTAACTGATAATCCAAACCTTGATTACTCTAACGCGATCGGGATAGACCATGGCAGCGACAACTGGCTAACCTGCGTTTCGACTTTGGGAAAAAGTTTTATTATTGACGGTCGAAAACTTAAATCAATGAATCAAGGTTACTGTCGCCTTGTTGCTAAACACAAATCGGAAAAATCGGAAAAATATTGGGACTCCGATCTAGACAGAATCCAGTTAAAGCGAAATAATCAGATGCGAGATGCAGTAAACAAAGCAGCTCGGTTTCTAGTAAATCGTTGTTTAAACGATGAGACAGGGAATCTGATATTTGGCTGGAACGAAGGACATAAAAATCGTTCAAACATGGGTAAGAAGGGTAACCAACAGTTTGTAACCATTCCTACTAAACGACTAATTAAAAGATTGAATCAACTCTGTACTGAGTACGGAATAAACTTTATTGTCACTGAGGAATCTTACACTAGCAAAGCGTCTTTCTTGGACGGCGATTCATTACCAAAACATGGTGAAAAACCCAGCGGATGGATCCCTTCTGGAAAAAGAGTTAGGCGTGGACTATACAAGACTGCCTCCGGGAAGTTGATCAACGCCGATTCAAACGGCGCTGCCAACATACTCAAAAAAGTAACCACACAGTCATTCAACCTGACTAAGGTGGTTAGGGAAGCTTTGACACTTCCACACCGATACGATCTATTCACTAACTTGTCTAAATCATATCGGTATAAAGGTGGAGCGGTAGGGTAAACCCGTACCGCGTAACGTCCTTTTAGAATCCCCCGTGTTTTAACCGGGGGAGATGTCAAAATTGCAACTACAATCACAATCACACCATTTGATGTAGGGTGGGCAGTGCAGCAGAGCAATCAGTACAGCTCCGGATCCCATCCCAAAGCACTGCCCACCAAGAATTAATCGGACTAGATGTAGGGTGGGCAGTGCAGCAGAGCAATCAGTACAGCTCCGGATCCCATCCCA
>WTKN01000168.1:0-13330 GCA_011524395.1 Moorena sp. SS36440bin_2 | reverse complement strand
CAGAGCAATCAGTACAGCTCCGGATCCCATCCCAAAGCACTGCCCACCAACTGCCGGCCCCAACATATATTGAAACTGGCAAGATGCCAGTTCTACGCCTGATGCCCATTCCACAGCAAGTCAGCCGATGTAGGGTGGGCAGTGCAGCAGAGCAATCAGTACAGCTCCGGATCCCATCCCAAAGCACTGCCCACCAACTGCCGGCCCCAACATATATTGAAACTGGCAAGATGCCAGTTCTACGCCTGATGCCCATTCCACAGCAAGTCAGCCGATGTAGGGTGGGCAGTGCAGCAGAGCAATCAGTACAGCTCCGGATCCCATCCCAAAGCACTGCCCACCAACTGCCCGCCCCAACATAATATTGAAACTGGCAAGATGCCAGTTCTACGCCTGATGCCCATCGCAAAACACTGCCCACCTATAATGAATGACAAGGGTGCCATATAATTCAAACTTCATACAAGATCCTTAAGATGGTCAATTGGGATCCCTATCTAGCATCAATCCGTGACAGCTACGCCCAATGGTGGCAAGTTTATACCCTCACCGATGTCGAAGGCCGTAAGCGCAAGCCGCAGCAACCAACCCCTGTGCTGTTTAACTTTAACCTGATGGTGCAAACCATCAAGTCGGAGCAGCCACAAAGAGACGAAAATCCGGAAGAAGACAAAAATCGGGAAGAAATTGAGCGCTTGCCTGTCCTAGAAGGATTGCGCAAGTATGCTGCTGACCATGTTTTACTAGTGGGACGTCCGGGTTCGGGAAAATCCACGGCCTTAGTGCGATTGTTGGGGGATGACGGGATACCAGATAAAATTCCGGTGCTGGTGGAACTTCGATATTACCAGACATCCGTGCTGGAGTTAGTGCGGAATTTTCTGAAACGCCATGATGTACTCCTCGACTCTACCGATATCGAAAGACTATTGTTTGAAGGGCAATTCTGGTTACTGATCGATGGGGTAAACGAGCTACCCTCAGAAGCAGCACGTGTGGATTTGACTCAGTTTCGGAGGGATTACCAGAAGCATACTCCCATGATTTTCACCACTAGGGATTTAGGAGTAGGTGGTGACTTGGGGATTGAAAAGAAGTTAGAAATGCAACCCTTGAGTGCAGAGCAAATGTCGGAATTTGTCCGAAAGTATTTGCCTCAACAGGGGGAGCAAATGCTCCAGCAGTTGGGCGATCGCTTACGGGAATTTGGCCAAACTCCCCTACTATTGTGGATGCTATGTTCCCTGTTTCAGGATCACGGAGAGATACCGTCAAATCTGGGTTTAGTGTTTCGCAAATTTACCAAGCTTTATTCTAAGGAAATCAAGCACGATGTTAGGGTTTCCGAGGAATCAAGAGAATTTTGGCCAGAGCTGCTGCAACAGTTAGGGTTTGTGATGACAACTGGGGATAAGCCCAAAGAGATTACTGTTGCTATTCCCAAGACAAAAGCCCAGGAAATTTTAACTGACTATCTACGTCAGAATGCTTGTCTCGATCCTAAAGTTCGCGCCAGGGCTTGGCTAAAGGACTTACTCAACCATCACTTGATTCAACAATCAGGAGATTTGATTGAGTTTCGACACCAACTGATCCAAGAATACTATACAGCGGAATATTTATTGAAGCAATTACCAGGTATCAGTGATCAGGAGTTACAACAGAACTATCTTAATTATCTGAAATGGACAGAACCTCTGGTACTGATGCTGCAATTGGTAAATGATCAAGCCCAAGCCCAGCGGGTGGTAAGGTTAGGGTTAGAAGTAGATTGGCAACTAGGAGCCAGGTTAGCAGGAGCAGTAAAACCGGAGTTTCAGGAGCAGACTGTTGGGTTAGTAGCTGGGTTAAAGGTTCCCACCTTACTTAAGCTTCAACTGTTGGGAATAACTGAATCAGACAAAGCGATACCTGAGCTAAGTAAATGCCTGGATAATAACCAATCATCATCTGTGCGTAGTAGTGCGGCAGAAGCTCTGGTAAAAATCGGGACAGAAGCCACCATAGACCCCTTAATTAAATTGCTGGATGATCAGGACTATTCTGTGCGTAGTATTCCGGCAGATGCTCTGGTTAAAATTGGCACAGAAACCACTATTCCTAAACTGATTAATCTCCTAAACAAGGAAGAATTCGCAGCAACTCATAATCAGGATATTTTTCAGACAATCATGAATGTCCTTAACGCCATTCAAGAGCGCTACAAATACAACCGAATCGATAATTCCAAACCCAATCCTCCCAAACCCAATCCTCCCAAATTCATTGCCACTCAAACTATATACATCCTCCACCTCTCGGACCTCCACATCACCACCTCTGAGCAAGCTACCCTTTGGTCAAACCAACTCGCCCAAGACCTAATCCAAGACCTTCTAATCCCTAACCTTGATGCCCTTATCCTCTCCGGTGATATCGCCAATTATTCCACTCCAGAAGAATACCAGGCTGCACAACAGTTTCTCCACAACCTCCGCCAAGACTTCCCCCTAGACCCCAAGCAAATTGTTCTAGTTCCCGGTAACCATGACCTCAATTGGAAACTAGCAAAGCGGGGTTATCAGTTATTAGATCTCGAAGACTACGATGGTGAACTAAAAGAGGGTTACTATATCGAAGAAAGCCCACGGGTGATTCGAGTCCGAGATGAAGCTAAATACCAACAACGCTTTGCCCACTTCAGCCAATTCTATGAGGCTATCAAAACTGAACCCTATCCCCTCGACTATGACCAGCAAGCCATTATCGACCATTTCCCAGACCAAAACTTGCTGATCCTAGGACTAAACTCCGCTTGGGAACTGGATCACCACTTCAGAGACCGTGCTAGCATCCACTCCGGTGCTCTGAGCAATGCCCTAACCGAGATTCGCCGTAACCCAGACTACCGCAACTGCCTGAAACTAGCGGTTTGGCACCATGCCCTGAATAGTGCTGGACGCGTTCGCGTAGCGGCTCTTTCAGAGCATCGCATTACTGACCAAGGATTCATCCAACAACTTGCTGTTGCTGGATTCCGCTTTTTCCTCCACGGACACATCCACAAAGCCGAAACCAGCCTTTTCCGTTACGACCTCAGTCCAACTGGGCGCAAACTCGACCAAATTGGTGCTGGCACCTTTGGGGCACCCACCAGAGAACTCATACCCGGTTATCCTTGGCAATATAATCTACTGAAAGTAAAGGATAATCAGCTCACTGTCTACACTCGCCGTCGGGAAGAAAAAAATGGTGCTTGGAAACCTGATTCACGGTGGACTCAGGGTGCGGGAGTTGGTGCTTTGGATTATTATTCGATTGAGTTGTAGGAAGCATTTAGCTTTCAGTAGTCAGCCGTCAGCCGTCAGCTTATTTTTTAAGTAGCGTGCGCGTAGCGCTTAAGCTGATAACTGAACGCGCACGCGTGTGCGTAGCACATAAGCTGGTAGCACATAAGCTGGTAGCACATAAGCTGATAGCTGATAACTGATAGCTGAACGCGCACGCACCTCAAGTAGCGCTTAAGCTGATAACTGAACGCGCACGCGTGTGCGTAGCACATAAGCTGATAGCTGATAAGCACCTACACAGAATTAATTTCCTACTGCCAATCTCTGTAACCCTTAGTATGAAAGGCTTTGAGTATTTTAAAATGTGTAATTAATTTTGTGCACCTGCTTAGCTTCAAAAAAAATAGCCGTAGAACTACTATCCACGGCTATTTAAAATCCACAATAAGTCAGTTTAAATTGTGATGTCACTAACTTCCCAAATCTATAGCAGTCCCCAGAGGAGTTAGGAAATGACAAAAGTCTCAAACCTAAGTAAGCGCAAGAGTTTGCCTTTTGACTTCTAACTTCTGACTTCTGACTTCTGACTTCTGACTTCTAACTTCTGACTTCTGCTATAACCCGATGTGATGCTACGGATTGTACTACGGGTATTAGCTGATAGCTCAATGCTTACGTAGAAATACTGTTAACTTGATTATTTTTTTGGGAATTGTATTTATATAACCTAAGACTATGAGTACTAACCTCATCAAAAACTAACTATGGTTAACGATCTAGAAACCACAAAGCTTCAAGGAAAACACATCTTAGTTTTGTCTTCGGTCTATCCTCTAACACCCGATGGAAATCACGGAGCCTTTGTCCGTGAAACAATTCTGCGTTTGCAGCCAACAGGAGCTAAATTTACAGTCTTTGCTCCTGCTTACGAAGCTTCTAAAAGTTATACCCTAGAGGGTGTTCATATTTATCGCTTTCGCTACTGCCTGAAGCGGTTTGAAAATCTAGTACGGGATGGTGCTCCTACTAAGCTGCAAAGACAACCTTTGAATCTGATTCCTGCCGCCCTATATGTTATTCTTGGTACTGTGCAGCTGTTTTGGTTATGTTTACGGAAGCGACCCGACTTGCTTCATGTTCAGTGGCCCTTTCCCCATGGCGTGATGGCGATGCCTGCTGCCAAATTATTAGGCATCCCCATGGTATTGAGCTGTCATGGTGGTGAACTCTTATTGGCCAAGAAGTTTGGTTTTGTGGCCAGCTTTCTCCGCTGGTTCTTACCTATGGCCAAAGGAATTACAGCTAATTCCTCCTTTACTCAAGGTCTAATCAATAAACTTTATGACGGCCCAGTACAAGTTATCCCTTATGGTCTGACTATAGAAGCAAAACCAGCCATACCACGTCAGGAGGGAGAAGTACCTAAAATACTATTTGTGGGAAGATTAGATGAGCGCAAAGGTGTGCGATATCTTCTAGAAGCCTTACCTATAATTTTGGCTAAACAACCTGTACGTCTGAGAATTGTCGGCAAAGGAATTTTGGAAGAAGAACTCAAAGCTCAGTGCCAGGAGTTGGGTTTAGAATCAGTAATAGACTTCTTGGGTTTTGTCACTAAAGAAGAACTAGCACAAGAATATGCATCCTGTGATGTTTTTGTCTTGCCCTCAATCGTTGACTCCAAAGGAGATACTGAAGGGTTAGGCATTGTCATGATTGAAGCTCTTGCCCATGCTAAACCCGTTGTGGCTACCCCTGTTGGAGGAATTCCCGACGTTATTATTCCAGATAAAACCGGTTTGCTCGTACCAGAAAAAAACCCTAACGCCTTAGCAAAAGCTGTCCTGGAATTGTTGGCAAATCCTGAAAGAGCAGCAGAACTAGGACGTAATGGTCTGTCTGATGTTCAATCACGATTTAGTTGGGAGCGAATCATCAAATTGTGGCAACAGGTTTTTGTCAAAGCTGTAGATTAATACCAAATCCCCTCTCTTAAAAATCCCCTTGATGATTCCATCATTCTTTCTCCTCTGCTTCGCTGCTCCTCTACTTCGCTGCTCCTCTGCTCCTCTGCTCCTCTGCTCCTCTGCTTTTTGCTTCAACTTAGATTTTGCACCAGTACAAAAAAACTTAAGAACAGAAGTGATAACAATCAATGTTCCCTGATCCGCTGTTCCCCGTTTCCTAGTTTGACAGGTAAATTTTAAACTTGGTTAAACTTGGTGCAAGATCTAAGTTAAAAAGAGGGTTATGAAAACCGGATTTAGTAGAATTGGTCGTTATTAACAAATCCCGAACGATACAATGTTACAAAGCATGATTCGCCTGAGAACTTGGCTTTCTCCCCTAGTTTTATCTTTTCTGGTAATAGCTCCCATTGGCATCATTGTAGTTCTCACTGTTACCGTTATCGCCTCCAGTCTCAATGATCCAGAAACCAAAATTTACTCTTCCTCTCTAGGTTCACCAGCTCGACAACGAAAAGCTGGTGAACCCATAGAGGTTGAGGCTGTACCAGTAACGTTTAAAACCTTAGAAGATAATCTAGCTGCCCCTGGTGAATCTGTAGCTCTTCAAGAGGTGGAAATTCGTCCCCAGGTAACTGGGGAAGTCGAAAAGGTTTACGTCATGGAAGGGGATTGGGTCCGTAAAGGTCAGCCTTTGCTAAAGTTATACCAGCCTCCGTTTCAAGATAAAGTTGCTCACGCCGAAAATAATTTAGCGATCGCTATTGCTGATCTCAAAGGTTTTGAACTGGCGGCAAAAGAAAACTTAAGTCGGTTAGAACACGATATTGAATCAGCACAAGTAAGACTTTCTAATGCTAAACAGAGAGTTTATGAAATTGAATCGTTGTTAGAGAAAGAGGTAAAAAATAACGTTGAAGCCGCAGAATTTAGACTACAGACTGCTAAGGAGAAACTAGAGCGAATCAAACCCTTAATAGAGATCGGTGCAGTTCCCCAATTTAATCTCAACGAGGCAGAAGATGTGTATGCTACTCGCAAAAAAGAACTACTCAATGCTCAACAGGGTCGTTTTGGTTCCCAAGACCGACTCTTTAGTAATCAGGATGTTTACATTGTTAATCAATTACAACTAAAAAGAGCTGAGCAAGCCCTAGAGCGTACCAGAGTAATAGAAGAAAAAAACATTGCACGAGCCCGCCTGAATCTGGAAAATCGCAAAATACAGCTACGGCAAGCCAAAAGAAACTTAGAAAACACAGTAATTAATGCTAATAATGATGCTTTGGTCAGCCGAGTAGCTATTCATGCAGGAGATTTAGTCAGTGCTAGTAGCCGCGCCAATTTAATGATCTTAACGAGTGAGATCGTCTTCAAAGCTTATGTTGACCAAGCACGACTTGACCATATTGAAGTGGGTGACCAAGCCACAGTTCGCTTAACTGCCTACCCAGGACGTACTTTTTTAGGAGAGGTAATTAAGATCAATCCTACGATTGAAACTGAGGCAAATAGACGCACAAAAGTAGGTGTTGACAGGCAATATACTTATTCAGTCTTGGTCAAGGTTTCTAATCTAGAAATGCCACCAGGTTTACAGGGTTATGCCCAGTTTGATAAAGAAAAAACTAGCTTATTTATTCCAGAAAGTTCAGTTACCCATTTGTCTGGTGGTGAAGGTATGGTGATGGTAGTAGAAGAAGGAAAAGCAGTTGTTAAAAAAGTCAAGCTAGGGAGAACCTTTGATAACCAGCGTGAACTTATAGAAGGTTTGGAACCAGGAGAACAAATTGTAGTTCATCCGAGAGTTTTAAATCCTGGTGATGATTTAAAAATCATCAGCCAGGAGGAGTAAATTAGGAGTATTTGATGTTGAGTAATATACTTAATCGTCTACTTAATCGTCTACTTAATCGTCTTCGTCAATTTATTAACTCTCACCCCTACTTAGGCTTAATTACTAGTAAACTTCAAAACTTACTCCTCGTAATCCAATGGTTTACCTTGGCAAGGATGAGCTTATTTGTTGCTAGTTTAGCCTTATTATCAGGAGCAAAATCTCCCTGGTACAACCTACCACAAGAATCTTTAGATGCTTTTAATACTAATATTTTTGTTGTTAACTCAGTCAGATATTTAGTTATCTTCTTTCCCTTAATACTTCTAATCGCCTTATTCATTGACGCCTTCCATCCTGTTGCTCGTTTAATGTTGTGGGTAGGATTGTTCACAGTCTTACTATTTCCCTATTTTTTTACCACTTACTCGCCGACTGTCACTTTCTTATCCACATCTTATTCCCAACAAGGAAACCGAGCCTCATCTCATGTTGAAAAAAAGTTTTCTCAGGTTAATGCTCAGTGGAAACAAAATATAGTTTTGGATGCATCTAAACCGATCCCATCAATCTTTAGCTTCAAAATTCCAGATAGCCGTTTCTTTCAAATGTCTTCCTGGGATACAGTTTGGCTCGAAGGTTTTGGCTATAAAAATGGTTTTTTTAGTAGTATCGGTAAGGGCTGGAGTTCCACAATAACTGGGCTAGTGATTGGCCTAATTGGTCTTTATATGGGATTAGGGACTAAAGGCCTTGATGGTTTGATTAAGGATATGACCCGTTTGCTACCGGTACTAGGATTAGTTCTGGGCTTAATTGTTATATCCTTAATTGGGGTCAATATTATTAATTATCAAATGGATGCCCTGTTTGCCAAGGGAGAGTACCACAACGTTGTAGCAAAAAGTGAACAACTATCATCTTGGTATCCACCCTTTACAGGAGATTTATCTTTCCTCATACGCTGGGGAAAAGCTAGTTTTTATGGCAAGGAATCCAATCCAGCTTTAATCAATTTTGTCAAAGGGGTAGAACGTTATAATCTTGGAGACTTTGCCCAAGCTGAAAGATATCTGCAAGCATCTTTGCAGATACAACCCAATCTCTTTTTAGCTAAGGAATATCTAGCTTCTGGTTTGATTAATCAAGGAGTTGAATACGCTAAATATACTGATGGTCCTAAAAAACCTGTTAAATCTGTACCTGTTCCTTACCGAGGTAATTTTAGAGATAGTTCCCAAGCTCAAGCAAGACCTAGTTCTCAAAGACCTACCGGAGCTGCTGAATATTTTGAACGGGCAATAGAGGTTTTTCCTGATCATATCGAAGCCCTCTATGACCTGATGTTGGTCAGAGCTATTAATGGTGAATTTGAAAAGTCGGCTCAGGCTGCATTGAAAATTATCGATGCCGAAAAATACTTGCAACTGCCGAATGTGGCTTTACTGGGGCAAGCCTATATGCATTTAACGTGGGCTGACTATCACAGTGACGATATAGAAACTGCTTGGAAACGCTATCGCCAAACTGCGGATTCTGGAACTTGGGAAGACTTGATTACCGATCCTGGGACTTCGGAAGAATTGATTGAGGAGCAACCGTGAACATCTTAAATCGTTGGCTATGTTTGGCGGTGATTGTAATCTGTGGTTGTTTAGTGGGGATATTGGGTTTTTCGATCTGGGATAAAGTCCCCAGTACCGTTGAGCCAGTAGCTTGGTCTCCTCAAGTCCAGTGGGTTGGTCCGTCAGAACCTAATTATCGTTTTTATCTCCGCCGTAGCTTTGATTTACCAAATAAGGCACAAACTGGTTGGTTGCGTATTAGTGCAGACAACGACTTTATTCTTAATGTTAATGGTAAAGTGATATCTCATGAAGTAACCTACTACAGTCGCATTCCCCGTAATACTCTCGGTTTAGTTGCTCGGCGCTCTGACCCTTACCAAGGTTTTAATGATACTCATCCTTACTACTTTGTACCTGGTGACTGTATTCAGGTTGCCTTTGCCAAAGACTGGAGGTTAACTACTTATGTAGACCTTACCCCTTACCTAAAACCTGGTAGAAACATAATAGCTTTGGAAGTGCAAAAAAGTACTGAAAAGCCTCGTGTCGCAGTTGAGGGTATGGTTTATCCTGTCAGCTCCTTATCTCCCATCAACTTAAGTACAGGAGTAAGCCCTTGGCGAGTTTCTATTCATGGAGAAAACCGCAGAGAAATCAAATGGTCTGATTCAGAATTTCCAGACCAAAGCTGGCCAGAAGCCCAGACTCTCGGTCCAGTAAAAGAAGCCACCTACTCTTTCGTGAGTAAGCATTTATTTGAGCGTCCTTTAGAAGGTAATTGGATTACAGGAATTGACACTGCCCAGGGAGAGGTTTGGCTGAGAGGTTCTTGGGAAATTCCCAAAAAACGCCAGCGTAGCTTTATTCGCTATGCCGGAGAAGGAGATTATGGGGTGATGGTCAACGGTACGCTGGTTCAACACGATAATAGCCAACAGCTCCATATGCAAGACGTGACGAACCTTTTACACACTGGTCTCAACACCATAGCAGTGCGCTTGGAGCGTCCACTCGATAGGGATTGGTCTCCATATGCCAGGGGCAATTTAACTCCCAATGGTGCCATTGGTTTTTTCTTAGATGGTTGGGTAGAAACTGCCCAAGGAGATATTACCGGGACTATTGCTACTGGCAGTAATTGGACAACGTTGCCCAAGCCTGTGCCTGGTTGGAGCAAGGGTAATGGTCAAGGAGAACCAGCAATCTTCCTAAGGTCAATAAGACCAGAACAATTGCAACGTAAGTTTGAAGGCAATGCTTACCTACTCAACTATCCTGATTACCTGTTACACCAAGCTATTTGGTGTTTGGGAGGAATTGCCTGTATCTGGGTTTATGCCTTGATTCTCGGTTGGTATGGATCCAATGATCGCAACAGTTGGTGGAATACCTTTGGTACTGGTGCTGCTCTGCTTTTACCGGGTACTTTATTTTTAATTGATATTGGTTTACTCAAACACCGTTTTGCTGAGGCAGAAAAAGCATTACTATTTTCTTTGTCTCAAAGCAATAGTCTAATTTTGTTGGGCTTTGTAAGCATTGTCTTGCTGACTTTACTTTACTATCAGCTGCGGCGTGGAAAAGGTAAAGGTTTGACATGGATTTTTTGGTCTTTATTAGGCTTATTTAGCATCCTTGGTAGTGCTTTACTAGCAGGGAGTAGAATACTAGTACCTATTTTCGTTGGTAGTGGTGTAATTGCCAAGAAAACTCTATGGAATAGCACCAAATTTTATCAAAATTCATGGCGATATAATTACAACTTTTGGGCAAAAATATATTCAACTTGGGGAAAGTGGTTGCTACTGGGAGTGATTGTCCTGATTGGTTTTATTCTGAGAACTTATAAACTAGGTTTTCTGGATTTAGAACCCGATGAAAATGTCTCTTTTGATGCCATTAGAGGTATACTCCGTACCGGAGCCCCGATTGCTGTTTCTGATATTTGGTATACTCGTGGTCCTTTCTTTCATTACCTACTAGCCGCATGGATGAAGATCGTAGGAGAGTCATACATCAATGGTCGCTTCATGTCTGTGATTTGGGGTACAGCTACTCTAGTTGTTGTATTTATCATTGCCCGTAATCTTACCGGAAAAATCTGGATTTCTCTGATAGTAACGGCACTTATTGCTATAGACCCTTGGGAACTTTGGTATTCACGAAACTTACGGTTTTATCAAGTTACTCAGTGTCTCTATTTACTCTGTTTTTTAGGTTTTGTCAAGGGATTTATCGAGAAATCTGGCAGATGGTATCAGTATCTCTATTTGATTGGTTTGACTCTGGGTTTGATATCCCAAGAAGTGACGATGACATTAATCCCAGCACTAGTAATTGGTTGTGTCTTCTTTTATAGACCCTTGAATTTACTAGCTAACTGGCCAATAATAATTGGGGCGGGAATAATGGGGATGGTATTTGTATATAATGCTATTTTCTTCAAAGTTAAATGTCTTACTCCTCTAATTGGTTTGTCCTCAGCAACAGTTGGTCACTTACACCTTCATCTTTCTAACGTTTCTTTTTTTACCAATAAAGTTTTTGTTGGTTTTAATCGCATGAATACAATCCATGCGTTGTTTTTGTTTCTAGGTCTAATCCTCTTCATCTTGCAAAGAAAGGGTAAAAGCGTTTTTGTTGGTGCAAGCATTATTATTAATGTAATTTTTGTGAGTATATTAGTGACTTTAACTGGGTCAAGGTATGCCTACTCATTCTATCCATTATTTATTTTGTTTTCAGTCTATAGTATCTTTAGCATCGCTTTAGTTTTAGGCAACAGATTTAATCAAATTTCAAATAACCAATTACCTTTCAAAACAATTGTTTTATTCTTTGCGATTGTGCTGTTAGCCTTTAATATAGAAACAGACAGAATAGTAAATAGCTATAGCGAGTCCCTAACCCCACGTCATATCCTTATTTCTCAATATATTGTTGACCATTTTAAACCAGGAGATGTAGTTATTTGTAATGTTCCTTCTGTCCATGCCAATGTTTTACAGGGAGCCGATTATTATGTGCCACACCGGATGTCATTTTTTGATGCAGTTTATTGGAATGACGGACGTTTAATTGGTCGCTGGGAAGGTCGTTCAGCACTGGTTAATGTAGATCAACTTAGTCATGTTTTTGAAAAACATAATCGGATTTGGATTCATCTACTTCACCAACCTCAATTGCCTAAGGATTCTGAGTTATCTCAACTTTACGACCTTTTGCAGACCAGCGGAAACCCAATTTTAGATACATTCGGTGCCAATCTTCGTCTGTGGGAACGAGATGATGGATTGCTTCAACGTGTTCCTAATCGAGGTAGAGACCTGGGACCTTACTAAAAAATTTGTTTTATATATAGCAACAACCTTTTTGTCAACTTATTAGGGTATTACTCACCATGAAAAAAAAGCTATTTTTCGTAATTAAAACCACAATTAGCGTAGCGCTAATTATCCTGGTATTTACACGGATAGATTTTGTTCAAGCCTGGACACAATTTAGAGAACTGTCTTTACCTTTTGTTATTGCTTCTCTACTTTTCTACACAGTACTACAATGGTTGAGTTGTATCCGCTGGCAAGTGGTTCTAAAAGCCACTAAATATTCAGTTCCGATTACTAGCCTTTTCAGCAGCTATTTTGTAGGCATGTTTCTCAATATTTTTCTGCCCGGTGCCTTGGGTGGAGATGTTTACCGGGTCTATAAAGTATCCCAAGAAACTAAAGACTCTGAGGTGGCATTAGTATCGGTATTTCTAGAGCGATTTACTGGTTTGGCAGCCTTATCTGCACTAGCAGTGATTGGCTTACCTCCTGCTTTTAAACTTATTGGAAGTTGGGATATTATCCTGCTATTTTTTGCTTGTGTTGCCGCTTTAGTAGGAGGAGTTTTACTGATTGTCAGTCCCAAGCTACTAATTTGGACGGAGCCGCTATTAACAAAGTTAAAGCTTAATAGTGTGGCATCTCGCTTTGCCAAAATCCAACTCCTATTAAGAGAGTTTGCTCAGCACCGTCAAGCTTTAGCTCTTTCCATGGGACTTTCATTTTTGCTACAGTTAGGGATTGTTTACTATCACTACTTAATTGCTCAACAGCTAAATATCTCTGTTTCCTACTTAGAGCTTTTAGTTTTTGTGCCAATTATTGTCGTGGTTACTTTACTCCCCATTTCTCTAGGAGGATTAGGTTTAAAAGAGGGACTATGGGTTTATCTATTTACTCGAATTGGTCTCACCGCAGAGCAAGCATTGTTGCTTTCCCTGACCATAACCTTACAAAGTTGGTTCTTAAGTTTACCAGGCAGTATAATTTTATTATTTGATTCTGCTGGCTATAAGCAAATTAAGAGTCAGTTAAAGAATTAATAGTTTACCCTGTTATAATCCTCTCGGAGGGAGATTATAACAGGGTAAACTATCGAGTCTAACCAAGACTTTCCAGATTTTATCAAGGGGAGAGGTCAAACATATAGCGTTTCTAGGACTCATGAGGTACACAGAATTCTGTGACTATTGGCTCTTGGCTTCCCCTCCTGGGAGCAGGGCTGTTTCAAACTTTAATAAGTTAACGAGAAAAGGAGATAGGGGGATAGGGGGATAGGGGGATAGGGAAATAAACTAAAATTTACCAAAAAATCCGCCAATTTAGTCATTAAAATCTGACAAATTAGTTGGGAGGAAGCAAC
>WTKN01000374.1 GCA_011524395.1 Moorena sp. SS36440bin_2 | reverse complement strand
CTTAGCGACTATTCATATGTGGATTAATAAAATTATATTAGTGGGATAGGTTCAAAGGACTGTTGAGCTTTAAGCACATACTTACCAGAGGGTAAAGCTACCCGTTCAATGGCGTTGCTTTCTGGTTCTTCTACCTCCACCAGGAACGTAGTGCCATCGGACAAGGAAAATTCAGCCAGCTGTTTTTCTTTCATTAAGCTATAAATAACTCTAAATAACTCTAAATAACTCTAAATAACTCTACCCGTAAGTGCCTTATGAAGGCACCCTACTAGTTATAACGTTTAGAGTCGAATTTCGCGGAAATCATGCCAATACATCTAGCAGCTGATCTCCCCCCAGACCAATAACGCGATTATCCCTTATTCCCCTTAATCGACCACTCCCTTCACTCCTGACAAACAACCGTCACCAGTCAAGTCAACCAGTAAAATCAAAGTTTTATTGCGCAGAAGAATTTTTGAAACCAAAATGCTTGATAATGAACCTCACGAATTTAACCGACTTAACTCAAGTTCACATCTACTACCGGATTCACTATGACCTTACCAAACTTGATTGACAAGTCAATAGCCTCCGACCAACTCCAATTAACCCATCGGCCTCGACGTCTGCGCCGTACAGCCGCCTTTCGTCGGATGGTTCAAGAGACTCAACTGACCGTTAATGACCTGATTTATCCAGTATTTGTGATGGAAGGTCAAGGTCTAAAACCAGAAGTTAAGTCCATGCCAGGGTGTTACCGCTATTCTCTGGACTTATTGCTCAAAGAAGTAACCGAGGCATTTGAACTGGGGATTAATGCGATCGCACTTTTCCCCCTCATTCCCCAGGACTTGAAAGATGCTACCGGTACTGAAAGCTACAACCCTGATGGATTAATCCAACGCACTATCAGAGCAATTAAGCAAGAAGTGCCAGAGCTGATGGTAATTACCGATGTGGCTCTTGATCCCTTTTCCAGTGATGGTCATGATGGCATTGTCACCGAAGATGGCACTATCCTAAATGACGCCACCGTGGAAGTTTTGATAAAAATGGCCCTATCTCAAGCAGAAGCTGGGGCAGATATGGTTGCGCCTTCCGACATGATGGATGGACGCATTGGTGCAATTCGTAAAGCTCTAGATGGTGAAGGCTACACTGATGTCGGAATTCTGGCCTATTCCGCTAAATACGCCTCCGCTTATTATGGACCATTCCGGGATGCCCTAGATTCAGCTCCTAAATTTGGTGACAAAAAGACTTACCAAATGGATCCCGCTAACGCCCTTGAAGCCCTCAAAGAAATTGACTTAGATATCTCAGAAGGGGCAGACATGGTCATGGTCAAGCCCGCCTTAGCCTATATGGATGTTATCCATCGGGTTAGACAGCATACTAATTTACCCGTTGCTGCATACAACGTTAGTGGTGAGTACGCCATGATTAAAGCAGCCGGTCAGAATGGTTGGATTGATGAGAAAAAAGTCATGATGGAAACCCTCACTAGCATGAAGCGGGCTGGTGCTGACTTGATTTTGACCTATTTTGCCAAAGAAGTAGCTACAATCCTGCAGTAAGGCATTGAACCGTAGTTAGCGGTTAGCGGTCAGTTATCAGCCGTCAGCCTTTGGCCTTTAGCTCATACTTGATAACACCTTAAGTAGCGTGGTCTTTGGTTGATAGTTGATAGCTGTTCGCGTAGTGCTTAAGCTGGTAACTGATAACTGGTAACTGTTCGGTGTAGCGTGCGCGTAGCGCATGAGCTGATAAATCAAGAAGATATCATTAGGATTGATATTGATAAATTCTCGGCTGTAACCGTTAGTCTGTAGGCGATCCACGAAAAACACAAGCAAACCTATAGTTGATAGTCTAGAGTCGAGAAAGGAAAAGTCGCTAGGTTACACATAATATGGTGGTGAAGCAAAATGAGCTAGAGCAATGCTATAGAGTTCTTGAACTGGATCCTGGAGCATCACCGGAAGAAGTGAACCAGGCTTACAAGGATTTAGCATTTATTTGGCATCCCGATCGTGTTCCTGAGGATAATCCTCGCCTCAAGCAAAAAGCTGAAGAAAAACTTAAGTTACTCAATCAGGCACGAGAAAAATTGCGATCGCATCATAAATCACCCACTGCTTCACAAAAACAAGCTAGGGGCAGAACACAGTATCGGAATTATCGTAATTCAAATCCAAGACCAAAACCACCACCATCAGCCCAGCCAAACCCACCAAACTATTACAAATACAAACAACCAGAACGATCTAGAGCCCAATCATCGACGACCGCCCAACCTCGGACTCCCAAGACCCCTACTAGCGCTAGAGCCCAACCATACACTCCCGCGCAGCCTCGGACCCCCAAGACCCCTGCTGAATCAAGAGCCCAACCATACACTTCCGCCCAACCTCGGACCCCCAAGACCCCTGCTGAATCAAGAGCCCAACCATACACTCCCGCCCAACCTCGGACTCCCAAGACCCCTGCTGAATCAAGAGCCCAACCATCCACTCCCGCCCAAACTCGGACACCCACACCCCCCAGTAACTCTAGAACCCAGCCATCCACTCCTGCCCAAACTCGGACACCCACACCCCCTCCTGACTTGAGTGGTGCTGATTTTAGAGGAGCAGACCTTAAAGAAAGAGACTTCTCAAATCGGAATCTGCAATCCGCTAATTTAAGTCAGGCTAACCTAAAAGACTGCTTTCTCCATCGGGTCAATCTTGCCGAGGCTAACCTCGAAGGTGCTAATCTATTTAGAGCCAATTTATTTCAAGCTAACCTCAGTAAGGCTAACTTACGAGAGGCTAATCTAATTGGAGCTGATTTGAGTGGAGCTGATTTGAGTGGAGCTGACATGAGTGGAGCTAAAGTGGGTTCTAATGGTAAGCTCTTGGTGAAACTGACAGGGGCAAACCTCAGGGGTGCAGTTTTGCCCGATGGCAGTATCCACGACTAATACCAACTCTGTAGTAAATCGATAGCAAAAATAACAGCAAATTTGAATTATTGATCATCCCTTTCCAAATCTGGGAAGGGGAGAACAGGCAATCTCTGCCCTCGAAACACTTCCTCACTACTAATACCTGTAGTTTCTAACCATGAACCCATAGCTTGTATTGAGAGTATACCTAAGAGCATTGGAGCAGTCCCTAGACTTACAAAGAATTTTGTGGGCATTTCTAAATTAAAGAAGTCAGCAGACCTGATTTCTGGTATTTCTGGTTTAGAAGAAGACATCTGGGTTATTTTTAGTACAAATGAACTAAACAAAGCCGAAAATTTAACATCAGTTCCCTTGAGCAGTTACGCAGCAATGGGCTGCTACGGAAGTAGTATTAATTTGAGAACCAATAGCAATTTAGTGCTGTGAGTGAGAATTTCAAACTCTATTGTCAGCTACATTAATTTGATTTGCACAACACATCAGTAATCCAGGACTTACGTAAGTGCCCCCTAAATCCCCCAATTCTGATACCGCTGGCGAACTTAATATTTGTTTACAA
>WTKN01000264.1 GCA_011524395.1 Moorena sp. SS36440bin_2 | reverse complement strand
CTCGGTAAATAGTGTAGCCTTCAGCCCGGATGGACAGAAGCTGGCCACGGCTTCAGATGACAACACCGCCAGAATTTGGGACAACCAGGGACATGAATTAACTTTGCTCACCGGGCATCAGAACAGGGTATCAAGTGTAGCCTTCAGCCCGGATGGAAAGACGCTGGCCACTGGTTCATTCGACAACACCGCCATAATTTGGGACTTACAGGGCAATCCATTAGCCGTACTCACCGGGCATCAGGAATGGTTATCAAGTGTAGCCTTCAGCCCTTCTGGACAGAGGCTGGTCACTGCTTCAGCAGACGGCACTGCCAGAATTTGGGACTTACAGGGCAATCCATTAGCCGTGCTTACCGGGCATCAATCCTCGGTAAATAGTGTAGCCTTCAGCCCGGATGGACAGAAGCTGGCCACGGCTTCATGGGACGGCACTGCCAGAATTTGGAAGGTTGAAAGTTTAGGTGAGCTGCTGCGTCGGGGCTGTGAATTGCTGGAAGATTACTTTGTTAGGAATCCTGGAGCTAAGGAGAAGTTAAGGGTATGCCGGGAATAGGCAAGAGGCAAGAGGCAAGAGGCAAGAGGTTCAAGGTTGAGGTTCAGAGGTTCAAGGTTGAGGTTCAGAGGTTCAACGTTGGTATTCAAATACTCAAGGTTGAGGTTCAGAGGCTCACCGTTGAGGTTCAGAGGTTCAACGTTGGTATTCAAATACTCAAGGTTGAGGTTCAGAGGTTCAACGTTGGTATTCAAATACTCAACGTTTATCTTCAAATACTCACCGTTTATATTCAAATACTCGACGTTGAGGCTCTGAGGCTCAATCACGGTATTCAAATACTCACGGTCGAGGTTCAGAGGTTCGGTTAAGAAAGTTCAATTCCTGGAGATCCCCCCTAACCGCCCTTAGCAAGGCAGGGCTGTTTCATTTTTGTCTTACTCTGTTAGGACTGGCTGAGCTAAATCCTTGTTAAAGCATGAAACCCAGCCTAGGGCAGGCTACAAAAGCATAGGCTATAATTAAGATAGGCTTTTATTTTGGCACCCACACTTAATAATTTTGAAAATGCCAGCCAAAGATATTTATCATGATACAGTAAAAAATGCACTAATAAAAGATGGATGGACAATTACCAATGACCCTTTAAGCCTTAAAATAGGTAAAAAAGATATCTATATTGACCTAGCGGCTGAAAAATTATTAGTAGCTGAAAAACAAGGACAAAAAATTGCTGTAGAAGTTAAAAGTTTTGTTAGTTCATCAGAAATAGAAGATCTAAAAAACGCCTTAGGGCAATATATATTATACGATAAAGTTCTTAAACGTCAACTTTCAGAACGTCTTCTTTATTTAGCTATTAGAGAAGTAATATTTAACCGCTTATTTACCGAAGAAGTCGGACAGATGTTATTAGAAGATAACACGCTTAAAATTATTGTTTTTGACCCGGAAGATGAGGTGATTATAAAATGGATAAATTAGAAAAATATCGCCAAATTATTCGTCAAACCTTAACCCCTTATATTAACATTTTTTACGCTAATGTAAACATCCGTAACCATGCAGCATTTGACCGAGAAACAGACCAATATTTAATTGTTTCGGAAGGATGGAATAACCAAGAACATCTTCATAGTTGTTTGATTCATGTCGGAATTATTAATTCTAAAATCTGGATTAAATGTGACAATACTGAAGACGGCATTGCTAATGATTTAGTGGCAGCAGGTATTCCAAAAACTGATATTGTTTTAGCTTTTCATCCTCCAGATGTTCGCAAATTTACTGAGTTTGCTGTTAGTTAAAATGTAAGCATGAAGCCGTCAGCCGTCAGCTGATCGCTGATTACTGATTACTGAACGCTGATAGCTGATAGCTGATAGCTGATAGCTGAATACTTACGTTAAAATTATGTTAGGTTGCCCATTTACTTGTCTTCCATCGCAGCAGCAATAAGTTTGCGGACGCTGGGAGAGCGAAATCCTAGTATAATATCTTTGGGAGAAACACCCCGCTCAATTAATTCACGATCAATATAAATCTCAGTACTATTGTGCTGTATCCAGATTTGACCTTCAATCAGTTCAAGATGCATGGCACAACCATAGATCCGGTACTCATTACGCCATTCGTTGTGGAAAACCAAATAACAATCCCGTTCTCTATCAAAGATAAGTTGAGCATTGATATCATAACTGGCAAAGCTTTCTAAAAATTCGCAGGTAATTTGGCGATATTGATCTAATTTATCCATTGGTTAATAACCTCATGATTCGGATCGTAAACAATTAACCGGACTTCATATCGTTCAATCACAGTTTTGGCAGGTTCAAATCTGATGAACATTTGGTAGGTATCTTTGGGAATCGCCAGATACAAAATGCGTTCTGGCTCATCAGAGATTTCTAAGGCAATCCGATAGTTAATAAACTGACCAAGAGCAGTGTGAAATTGAGAGATAGTTGAGCCACCGGCAAAGCTTTTAACCTCCACTGCTATTTTAGAACCTTCTTTCTCAGCAGCGATTGCTTCTTCCGCAGCCATATCGATATAGATATCAGCCATGCCGTGTCTTGATGCAAAGCGCGAGTGGGGGAAACCCCCAAGACCGCGCTGCATCGCTAGCGTAGTTGATAGGGATCGTGAGTAATCAGCCAACCATCTTTTTGTAGAGCTATTTTAACTTTATTGTGGAAAATATCTTTGGCCATATTTGATTATTATAATAAAATTACCAACACTGGCGGTGCGTTACGGGACGGATGCTGGTGGCGAAATATTGCTTAACAAAAAAATGAGTAAAAGCATTGACGATATGGTTAGAGTTGGGAACTAAGAGGAGAAAGAGCAATGCTTGATGTCAAGCCCATCGGTGCCAGTGTTCCAGAGCAAACTCGTCGGGTAGCCCTAGGAGCATTTCCGAAAGGGAACCTCTATATCTGGCTCAGGGATGAACTCGGAGAGATTTATCACGATCAATACTTTGCGGACTTGTATAGCAGCCAGGGACAGCCAGGGATTAGTGCAGGACAATTAGCCCTGGTCAGCGTGATGCAATTTCTGGAAAACTTACCAGACCGTCAGGCGGCAGATGCAGTCAGAGGTCGGATTGACTGGAAATATGCCTTGGGTTTGGAGGAACGAAGATAGTGGCTTTGACCATACAGGCAAGCGTGAATTTCGCAATCGTTTGGTAGACGGAGGAGCAGGAGACAGACTATTAAATCAGTTACTCAGCCAACTCAAAGCAGGGGGATGGATTAAGGATAGAGTTAAACAACGCAGTGACTCAACCCAAGTGCTCGCAACCCTGCGAGAATTGAACCGTCTTGAAGCGGTCGGGGAAATGCTCAGAGCGACACTCAATGAAATTGCCCTGACCAAACCAGACTGGTTGCTTGCGTTGGGTAGACCCTGAGTGGTTTGAGCGTTATGGTAAAGTCATAGACGATTATCGTCTCCCCAAAAAGCAGTCAGAGCGCACTGCCTTAGGGGAGCAAATTGGCCGTGACGGGATGAAATTGCGCTTTGTGTCTGTGGCTTGAGGGAACCCCAAAGCACCTACGCCGTTTACCCAAGGTTGAACAACTGCGTCAATATTGGGTCTATCAGTATTATGAAGACCCACGGACATATCAAACTCCGCCCACTCAAAGACATGCCATCCCCCGGAGAGCGTTTGAGTTCCCCCTATGAAAGTGATGCTCGGGTTGGGACGAAGCGCTCAAAGTCTTGGACTGGATATAAGGTACATGTCAGTGAAACCTGTGAAACGGATCAAGTTCACTTGATTACTCATGTCGAAACCACTCCAGCTCAAGTCCAAGATGTAGAACAAACTGCTATTATTCATCAGGCTTTAGCACAAAAATCTTTGTTACCGAGCCAACATTTTGTGGATGCAGGCTATGTAGATGCGCAGCTGCTCGTCACCAGCCAAAACGATTATGGCATTGAGCTAATTGGACCTGTTAGGCCAGACACCAGTTGGCAAGCGACTCGTGAAGATGCCTATGATTTTTCTCGTTTTGTGATTGACTGGCAGAATCACCAGGTCACTTGTCCTGAGGGACATCAAAGCCGCACTTGGCGAGAACGTCTTGATCATCGTCGAGATACGCCCATTATTACCATCGAGTTTGCTAAATCCATTTGTCGAGATTGTCCCGTACGAGAGTTGTGTACTAGCTCCCCCAAGGCTCCCCGGACTTTGACCTTACAACCCCAAGCTCAGCAACAAGCTTTACTACAAGCCCGTGAGCAGCAAGCCTCACCACAATGGTGGAAATACTACGGCCTCCGGGCAGGCATTGAAGGAACGATTTCTCAAGCTGTTACTGGCTTTGGTATTCGACACAGCCGCTATCGAGGACTGGCCAAAACCCATTTGCAACATGTCATGACTGCAACGGCTATCAATCTCAAGCGTCTGTTTGCTTGGGTTCAAGGGATTCCTCTCGCTGGTACTCGCATTTCTAGCTTTGCAGCTCTAAATACTTTCCCAGGCTAATGTTACACAATATTTCGCCACCAGCATCCGGGACGGGCTGTCCCAACACTACCAGGGGGAAAATCAGTGCGAGCCCGTCTTATCACGCACCCTACTGGACTTGGTTATTGCCTCACTAATTGATTAAAGCGCTTTAGATAAAGTAGGATGGGCAAATAGACATGATTGATGATCAATTGGTTAATGGTTGATGATTTGCCCACCCTACCCCTACTTACAACCACAAAATGGAGAGAAAATGTCCCTAATTCAAGAAGATCTTGAACAAACGTTTAGGCAACTCGTTCACCAGTGGCGGGAAGAAACCAGAGGAATTTCATCAACCACTCAAGCAGCTATGCATCCTGCTTATCAACAAATTATTGGCATGGGAAAAGAAGCAATTCCATTATTATTAAGGGAACTTGAACAAAAATCTGGACGGTGGTTTTGGGCTTTAAAATCCATTACTAGAGAAGATCCTGTTCAAGAAGAACATCAGGGGAATACTCAAGAAATGATCAAAGCATGGCTAAATTGGGGACTCCGTAACGGTTATAAATGGTAGGCAATGAGGCGTGGTTATCGCAAGTCAGACAATGGATTGAAAGGGATTATCCTAATTTAGTCTCTACAAATTATCACATAACCAGTGCTGATACAATTGATTATAATTGTGTGGCTTGGGCGGCTGAAGATACTCAAAGATGGTGGTGGCCAGATCCAATGAAAGAGAGTTATTGGCCAGTTGATGTTCAAAGAGTTGAGACACTT
This sequence comes from Moorena sp. SS36440bin_2, assembly GCA_011524395.1. Classification (GTDB taxonomy): domain Bacteria; phylum Cyanobacteriota; class Cyanobacteriia; order Cyanobacteriales; family Coleofasciculaceae; genus Moorena. The sequence continues at coordinate 27,257 of WTKN01000264.1, read as the reverse complement.
TTGGCTTTTATTAAAGCTTTTGAAACTCTTGGTTATGTAATCTGTGAAACCCCTGATTTAGAAGAAAATTATCAAAAAATAGCCATTTACATTTTAAATGGTAAACCCACTCATGTTGCTAGACAACTATTAAACGGAAAATGGACGAGTAAATTAGGACAGGATGAGGATATTGAACATGATACATTAGAAGGGTTAACTGGAGACAAATACGGTCAAGTCGCCCAAGTTATGAAGCGACAATTAGTTATATAAATTAGGGTGGGCAAAGGTCGATGATTGGTGATCAAATGGTATTACTTTGATTATAGTACCACCCTAATGAAGTACACTCAGGTTTGGTGGGCAAATGGACATGATTGATGTAAAAATGGTATTACATTGATTATTTGCCCACCCTACTACTGGTGGTGCGTTACGGGACGGACTGTCCCAACACTACCAGGCTGAAAATTAGTGCGAGCCCGTCCCTAACACACCCTACTGGACTTGATTATTGCTTCACTAATTGATTAAATCGCTTTAGGATTTTGAGAACCTGCTCCAAGCCTGTCTTATTCCGAAAGGAAAATGAATCTGACTCACCATACTTTGGTGTATTGTCTTTGCTCAGTTTTAGGAAAATAAAATCTGGCCCATTGGTGATAAATCCAAAAGCAGGTCTTTCTGATTCAATATTTCCTAGCATATAACTTAGTGCTTGGGGGATGCCAACTTCCAGGGAGTAATCGGCTCGTTTGGCTTCGATGACTAATACCCAAAATTCAGGAGTATAGATGAGTAAGTCAAGTCTTCCGGTAATAATTGTTTCTTGATCTTCGGAAGTAATTTCTACGACTTTTTCAGCAGTAATATAAAAGGGATGACGATAAAAACCAGCTAGTTTCAATAATGGGGAAAGTACTACCATTTTGACGATGGTTTCCACCATTGGACGCTCTGATAAGTGGAGATAGTCTTTCTTTATTTCGTTTAGCTCTTTTTTTTCTAATTCTGTTAGTTCTGGTAACTCATCTTGCCACTCCTGAAAGAATTGCTCATCATCGGTGCGCTCTAAGCCAAACTTTACTCTTAAATCGTAGAGGGTAATCTGGTTAGCTGGAATTGCGGTAACCATGGCTTGATTTACTATAAGGGAGTAGGGAGCAGGGAGCAGGGAGCAAAAAAGAGGCAATAGGCAATAGGCAATAGGGAAAAAAGCCTGTGTACCTGATTATACTAAAAACCGCTAGACTAATCTTCTATACCTATTAATAATAATGATACCAAAACTTTTGTATAGGTTTTTTCATAGCTATGAGGTAAACATAATGGGTGCATCTCATGTTTGCGGTTTGGGTGGTGCGTTACGGGACGGATTTTCTTAACATTTGCTACCGAGGAAATAAGGGCTCGCCCGTCTTATCACGCACCCTACTGGCGTGGCACAGCTAAAATGTTGCTTTAGAAAAATACCAGAATCTACTTTTAACAAGGGTTTAGCGGAAAAAGCTATTGCACTATTTTAGCTGTGCCAGTCCACTACGCCACTAAATATCTAAATCGTTTAGATTGAGTCGAGCGCCATAGGTTTCAATGAATTGGCGGCGAGGAGCAACGCGGTCTCCCATGAGTACAGTAAAGATTCTGTCTGCTTCAGCAGCATCTTCTATTTCGATTTGCTTCATGGTGCGAGTTTCTGGATTCATGGTGGTGTCCCACAACTGCTGTGGCATCATTTCACCTAATCCTTTGAATCGTTGGATGTTATAGTTAGCGTTTTCAGGAAATTGGCTAATTCGCTGTTGTAGTTCGCGATCGCTATAACAATAGTTATGGTTGCGACCTCGTTCTAGTTTATATAAGGGAGGACAAGCAATGTAGATGTACCCTTGGTCCACAAGGGCTCGTTGATAGCGGTAGAAGAAGGTTAGTAATAAAGTACGGATGTGAGCGCCATCCACATCAGCATCAGTCATTATTACAATGCGGTGGTAGCGTAAATTGGACGGGTCGAATTCTTCTCCTTTAATCCCTAGCCCTAGGGCTGTAATTAGGGATTGGATTTCTGTGTTCTTGTAAATTTTGGCATCATCAGTTTTCTCAATGTTGAGGATTTTACCACGCAGGGGGAGAATGGCTTGAAATTGGCGATCGCGTCCTTGTTTAGCACTGTTGTGAACAAACACCCCACTCTCTAAAGCGAAATTATGGGTATGAGGCACTTCGATATCATAGACATCTACCAATTGTTCTAGGGATTCAATGGAAACAACTTGGTAGTTATAGTTAGCAACAGCGTCACAAACCTGTGTCTGATTACCAGCAACAGCGGAATAGGCTTCTTTCTTTTCGGTTTTGACTTGTGCCTGTTTCCTGATTTCTGCCAGTGGGCGATACAGAGGCATTAGCAAATCATCAGGGGTCAGAGATACTGCTGGCTTATAACTACCATCTTGCAACATGAAGCGGTGATCGGGAGTGCAAATAATGGTTTCTGAGTTATCTAAGGTAAGTTTGATGACTTCAGCATTGGCTTTGGTCATTCTGGGATTGATAATTCGTTCTATTCCGATGCTGCCGTTATTGGTAATGGTGTAGCAACAATGCTCTTTACCCATAGCTTGTTCAGCTACAAGTTCTTTGAAGCTCAAAGACCGTCCATCAGCCAGGGCAACCTGTGTCTCTCCAGAAAAACATCCCCCTGCACTATCTCCCTCAACGATGAATATCTCTGATTCCCCTGGGTCCCGAGAACTACAATCGGCTAACTTACCGGGTAAGGGAGAAGACTCTAGTACTGACTTGCGCCGCACTAATTCACGAGCACGACGAGCAGCTTCTGCGGCTTTATAGGCCTGAATCGCTTTTTCTAAAATAGTATCAACTACTTGGGGACGAAAATCCAGGTATTCAGTCAAGACTTCCCCAACTAGGGAATCTACAATGCCCCTTACTTCTGTATTTCCCAGTTTAGTTTTGGTTTGACCTTCAAATTCTGGCTCTGGGACTTTGACAGAAATCACCCCAGTTAATCCTTCTCGGATATTCTCACCACCTAGGTTAGACTCACTTTCTTTGATTTTATTGCGCTTGCGTGCGATCGCATTCATGGTTCGGGTCAAGACTGTCTTGAGCCCCTCCAAGTGGGTACCACCATCAATGGTGCGAATATTGTTAGCAAAACCCAGCAAATTATCACTATAGGCATCAATGCACCATTGTAGTGCCACTTCCACTTGGATACTTTTGCGTTCCCCTTGTATATATATAATCTCCTCGTGTAGGGGGTGCTTTTCCCGGTTCATGTAAGCGACATATTCCTGGATACCTCCCTCGTAGTGATAGGCTTCTACTCTGGGTTCTTCCAGGCGATGGTCTGAGAAGGTAATTTTAACACCAGCATTCAGGTAAGCCAGTTCCCGCAGACGTCCGGATAAGGTAGTGTAATCAAACTCAATACCGCCAGTAAAGATTTCGGTATCTGGCTTGAAGTTTACTGAGGTACCAGTGTGGGCCTTTTTATAGGGCTTGACGAGTAGTTCAGTCATGGGCACACCCCGCTCATAGCGCTGGGTATGTTCTTTTTTCTCCCGCCACACCGTTACATCTACCCACTCAGACAGAGCATTGACTACGGAAACACCAACACCGTGCAATCCTCCAGAGACTTTATAGCCGCCACCACCAAATTTACCACCGGCATGAAGTACGGTCATTACGGTTTCCAGTGCGGATTTACCCGTGGTAGGGTGGGTGTCCGTAGGAACTCCTCGTCCGTCATCGGTAACGGTTACGGAACCATTGCTATTGATATCAACTTCGATGTGAGTACAATACCCAGCCAGCGCTTCATCGATGGAATTGTCTACAACTTCGTAGACTAGATGATGGAGACCCCTAGGTCCAGTTGTCCCGATGTACATCCCTGGGCGTTTCCGCACCGGTTCGAGACCTTCTAGAACTTGAATCTGATCGGCACTGTAACTACTCGTCATAATCTTTCGGGGTTTTCCGTTAAAAGCTTTGAAAGGCTATGATTTATCAAAAATGATAAAACACCCAAAGATTGTAACACAAAAGCCTTATAGGCGACCACAGCCCATTTTCATAGGTTATTTCTATAGGGGATTAACTATATAGGGTATGATGGTGTCAGTGGGTCAATGGTCGAGTTAGTCCCGAATGCCACAATCGAAGATGAAACAGCCCTCCGCTCAAAACTCAAAACTCAACACTGAGCACTCAGCAGTAATAGTAATTTGCGGTGCTACAGCCACAGGTAAATCAAGTCTAGGAATAGCATTAGCACAGCGAGTTTGTTCGATAATTCTTAATGCTGATTCTCGTCAGGTTTACCGAGAATTTGATATTGGAACAGCTAAGCCGACACTGGCTCAACAACAGCAGGTACCCCATTATCTAATCGATATCTGTGACCCAACCGAAACCTTAACTGTAGCTGATTATCAACAGCAAGCTCAAGCAATCATAGCTAGCGAACACAGGGAAGACCGGGAAGATCAAGCAGATTTAAACAATAACCCTCTTTTCCTAGTTGGGGGTACTGGTTTATATATCAAATCCGTAGTGCGGGGGTTAAAAATTCCTCGGGTTGCGCCTCAGGAAGATTTGCGATCGCAACTAACTGCTCTTGGTCAAGATCAGCTGTATAACTTCCTCCAACAGATTGACCCTGTTGCTGCTCAAAAGATTCATCCCAATGACCAAGTGCGGACATTGCGGGCATTGGAAGTATTTTATGTAACTGGAATTCCGATATCACAGCAGCAGGGAGAGAATCCTCCTAATTATCCAATTCTCCAGATTGGCTTGGAATGTCGGGATTCTGAAACTATTACCCAGCGGATTGCTCAGCGTACTGACCAAATGTTAGCAGCAGGATTTGTGGCTGAGGTAGAAACGATTGTTCAGAAGTATGGTTGGAATTTACCGTTACTGGATACCTTGGGATATCGGGAATTTAAAGATTATCTTGCTGGTAACTTATCCCTTGATCAGGCTAGAGAGTTAACTGTTGTCCACACTCGCCAATTTGCGAAACGTCAACGCACTTGGTTTAAGGCTTATCCTGAGATTGAATGGTTTGATGCTGATTCTCCTGATTTGTTGGAGAAGGTTTGGGAGCGGATAGAAGGTTTTTTAGAGGAATTAAGAATTAATAATTGAGAATTAAGAATTGAGAATTAAGAATTAAGAATTAAGAATTATAGCAGCAGAATGTAGGGTGTGTTAGGGGCGGGCTTGCCCTCATTTTCCACTTCGTAGCCAGTATTAGGATAGCCCGCGGCGTAACGCACCACCAAGTAGAATGCGCGAATTTAGAATCGGGAATTGGTAACTTCCGAGCAGTAGTCAATATATAGTAAGCATTCAGCCATCAGCCCTGAGCTTTTAGCTAACAGCGTCACGCTGGGAGGTAACTCAGATTAAATGAATGCTTACCTGTTGTCTTGATCCCAAGCGCGAGTGGGGAGGAACTGCATGAAGACAGCGTGGGCGTATCCCATCAGCTGAATGATTACAAGATAATGGAGAGAACTCTATGAAACGTTTCAAGTGGCTCAGTATCTTTCACTATTGTTGGGGCGGCATTTATTTCTTCTTTGGGTTGTTGCCATTTCGTATTTATTTCGATTTTTCGAGATATATCATCCAGATGCGTCCTTCATTATGTATGAATGAACCTTTTCGAGGAGATGCATGTGATAGTTGGATAATTGTCTTCACTATCGCCATGCATATATTTCTACTTGGGTTTGGAATTGTTAATATAATGGCAGGATTCTTCTATCAGCGAGCCAAGCCAAATACTGCTAACTGGATTGCGGCATGTGTGAATCTGTTGAGTTTACCAATTGGTACAGCATTAGGACTATATAGTCTGTTGAAACTCAATAATTATTTAAAGGAATTACAGGAATCTGAAAACTAACAATTGAATAAGCTGTGTCAGTCTTTGAATGAATAGGAGTAGAGTGGGCATCCTGCCCGCCCCAAGAGATATCGAACAGGCAAGATGCCTATTCCACCGGTCGCACCGCTCCCTGCTCCCTACTCCCTACTCCCTTTGATAAATGCTATAAACAATTATCACAGCGATCGCATTTAAAGCCAACGGCTTCTTGAGTAAAACCAAATGCCTTTAGTAAAAATTGCCAACGACACTGGCGAGTTTTCAGGTATTGATTCATCTGAGACTGGGCTTGCTGTTGGATAGTACTAACCTGTGGTAGGGAGGAAGATTTTTGAGACCGGTGTTGCCGGTAATGGAATGGATCAATCCATTCTAGTTGACCAGCACTGTCGAGGAGTGCTAAGGCTATGGCACCATTGGGAAACTCTTTCGCTACTTTGGCTACTTCTCCCTGGGCTGGTAATTGCTTTGCTAACTGTTGAGCTTGTCGGTATTGCGATCGCATTTGATGGGCAAAAAACTCTTGTCGTTGCTTATCCTCTGGATTAAACCATCCCGTTGGTTCACTGACTAAGGTCAAAGCATCTGCTGGTTTACCATCCCTGCCCCCACGACCTACTTCCTGAATATATTCCGATAAGAGTAAAGGTGCTTGGAAATGCACCACCCAGCGTACATCTGGCTTATTAATCCCCATGCCAAAGGCACAGGTACACACGACAAATTGGGTCTGACCACTAATCCAACTGGCTTCAATTTTCCGACGCTCCTGAGCACCCAAGCCAGCGTGGTAAGCTGCGGTGGAATACCCCAAGGAAGTAAACCATTGCGCTAACACTTCACTATCTTTTCGGGAACGGACATAGACTAAACCAGCTTGTTTAGGTCTGGCTTTAATATAGTTCAATACTCGTGTTTCGCGTCCTTTGGGAGTCCAGACGGTTTGCACCTGGAGGTTAAGATTGTCTCGATAGGGGCTAATTAAAAATGTTTGGGGTTGTTGCAGTTGCAAGACTTTGCGGATGGTTTGTTGAGCCTTGGGGTCAGCGGTAGCAGTAAAGGATGCGATCGCAATTTTTGTTCCCTTGGGCTTACACTTGAGCAGTGCTGGTCTTACTGCACCCAAACGGCGATAAGCGGGTCTAAAGGTATCACCCCATTGAACCAAACAATGGGCTTCATCTAAAATCAATCCATTAATCTGAAGCTGTGGCTGACACAACCGTTTCCACACTGGTTCACTGAGTAGGGTTTCTGGGGATAAGTAGAGCAATCGCAGTTGTTGCTTTTCGATTGCTTTAAGGGTTTGTTGCCGTTGGTAGCGAGGTAATTCACTATGTAACAAAGCAGCAGGTAATTTGCGGTCGCGCAATTCCTGTACTTGATTTTCCATCAATGCTACTAGTGGAGAAATCACTAATGTTAATCCAGTTTGTAGTAACGCTGGTAGTTGAAAACAAATCGACTTACCACCACCAGTAGGCAAAACAATTAAAGCATCCCGTTTATCTAAAATCATCCGAATAATTTTATCTTGGGGAGGTCTAAAATCCTCGTAGCCCCAGAATCGTTTCAAGGCTGCACGAACATCATCCCATTGATGATTACTGGCTTGATTAGTCTTATTATTGCTACTATTATTACTAGTATTTTTAACAATCATCCTGCTTCACTACCGTTGACTTATTTTTAGCTTAGAGAAATGCTGAACAGTTATACACTAGAATATCAACGGATTTTGCTAAGATGATGAATGAAAGGATGTCCGTGATATTCCCTAGGAAAGACATTGTTTAACCACTCTACCTCGTAAACTGCGAAAACCATGAGATTCATTAGTCCCAAAACTGACTTTGCATTCAAGAAAATCTTTGGCTCAGATGAAAGTAAGGATATTCTGATTTCTTTCCTCAATGCCATGATCTACTCCGGCGATTCGGTCATCCAGGATTTAGAAATTATTGATCCCTATAGTGCCGGGAATGTAGTGGAGTTAGAAGAGACTTATGTGGATGTTTATCTGGATGTTAAGGCAGTATTAGAGGATCGAACAACTGTGCTGATTGAAATGCAAATCTGGAATGTAGAGGCTTTCGAGAAGCGAGTGGTCTATAACTTGTGCAAAACCTATGGTAATCAACTAAAGTCGGGACAGGGATATTTCGATCTAAATCCAGTCATTGTCTTGATGCAATAGCGAGTGGGGGAAACCCCCAAGACCGCGCTGCATCGCTGCGTTAACCATCACCGATTTTAAACTGTTCCCATCAACACAGAAAGTAATTAGCTGTTTTTACTTTCAAGAAAAAGAAGAGCGCTTTGCTTATCAGGAAAATGAATTAGCGATGGTGTTTGTGGAACTTCCCAAATTTAATAAACAGCTGGAAGAGTTAGAAAGTGTGATAGATAAGTGGATATATTTTATCAAAGAAGCACCCAGCTTAGAAATTATTCCTGATAATCTCAGGGAAATCCCACAGCTAGAAAAAGCCTTAACTATAGCCAATCAAGCGGGGTTGAGTGTGTCAGAATTGGAAAAACTCCGCAAGCAGGAGATGGTGTTAGAAGACACGCGAGGTGCATTGAGTCTAGCTCAACGGGAAGGAATAGAACAGGGAATAATACAGGGAATAGAACAGGGAATAATACAGGGAATAGAACAGGGAATAATGCAGGGACGAGTACAAGGGGAAAAAAGGGTAATATTGCGACAGCTTGAGCGCCGTTTTGGCAAACTAACCAGTAATATCATGGCATTAATCGAAGCTTTGACGAATCAAGAGCTAGAGCGTTTCTCAGAAGCCATCTGGGATTTTCAGACCAGTGAAGACTTACTCAACTGGCTCCAACAGAACTTTAACTAAAATCAAGGGCTTTATCATAGCTTGACTCCATAAACAAGATCCGGGTGCGATCTTCTACATTCTGCATTCTTCATTCTTCATTCTGACAGACAATTTTGGCCAAAAGGCCACGCGTGCGCGTTCAACCTCAGAACCTTGATACATTAGGATTGCTCAAGAGCTATTCCGATTCAAACCACAGGAGTGATAACATGGCAGGAAAGCAAATCTTAATGCTCGTAGGTGACTTTGTAGAAGACTACGAAGTGATGGTTCCCTTCCAAGGGTTGCAGATGGTAGGACATACCGTTGATGCTGTCTGTCCTGACAAAAAAGCTGGGGACATTGTTCGCACAGCGGTTCATGACTTTGAAGGAGACCAGACTTACACTGAGAAGCCTGGTCACAACTTCACCCTCAATGCCACCTTTGATGCCATCAATCCTGAAGATTATGACGCCCTAGTGATTCCAGGGGGGCGAGCACCAGAATACATCCGCCTCAATCAAGATGTGATCAAAATGGTGCAGCACTTTGCCCAAGCAAACAAACCAATCGCAGCAATTTGTCATGGTGCTCAATTGTTGGCAGCAGCAGATGTAATCCAAGGTAAAAAATGTTCCGCTTATCCAGCCTGTGGTCCCGATGTTACCCGTGCTGGTGGAAGCTATGCTGACATCCCAGTAGATCAAGCAATAGTAGACGGTAATTTAGTAACAGCTCCCGCTTGGCCTGCTCATCCCCAGTGGCTAGCAGAATTCCTCAAGGTTTTAGGTACTCGCATCGAGCATTGATAGCACTTTTCAATGGGGTAAGGTATAAATTCCTGGGTTTTAGGGAGCAGGGAGCAGGGAGCAGGGAGTAGGGAGCAGGAAGCAACTTTGAGATCAGTGCTGAACTATACTTTGTAAAGGTTAAGACATATTTTTGTTCCCTGTTCCCTGTTTCCTGTTCCCTGTTCCCTTGAAACCAAAAACTATGTCCTAAACTATACTTCTGTTGTTAGTATTGCGGTACTGATGAATCAATTTCCTGACTCCAGGCGGTAATACCTCCTTTAACATTAATCCCTTCAATACCAGCCTCTTTCAAAATTCCCAATGCTTTAGCTGAGCGACCTCCCATCTTACAATGGGCAATCAAGCGATGACCATTAACTAGTTCCTTGACTTTTTCTACACCAGAACCTTGTTCAATATCCGGTAATGGCACTAGCACTGAGCCAGAAATCTTAGCAATATCATACTCATGGGGATTGCGGACATCAATCAAAACAAAATCATCCGCACCACTATCCATGAGTTCCTTGAGCTCCTGGACATTCATCTCTTTGATATCCATCTGGCGTTTGGCTTCCTCTTCTTTAGCTTGGGGAATGCCACAGAATTGTTGATAGTCAATCAACTTCTCAATCACCGGTCGTTCTGGATTGAGTCCCAGTTTCAATTCCCGGAAGGTCATATTTAAAGAGTTGTACAGCAACAAACGTCCACTGAGGGTATCGCCCTTGCCTAAAATAATTTTGACCGTTTCCGTTGCTTGGATCACGCCAATAATTCCTGGCAGAATGCCCAAAACCCCTCCTTCGGCACAGGAAGGTACCATTCCTGGTGGTGGGGGCTCAGGGAACAAGTCGCGGTAGTTGGGACCACCTTCATAATTAAACACTGTCGCCTGTCCCTCAAACCGGAAAATAGAGCCATAGACGTTTGGCTTATTAAGAAGTACACAGGCATCATTGACTAGGTAACGGGTGGGAAAGTTATCGGTACCATCGACGATAATGTCATAGGGTGCCATGATTTCCAAGGCATTCTCGGAATTCAGCAGGGTTTCGTAGAGGTCTACCTGACAGTGAGGGTTGATTTCTAGAATCCGCTCTTTGGCTGACTGAATTTTTGGTTTACCTACCCACGACGTCCCGTGAATTACCTGACGCTGGAGATTAGAACTATCTACAACATCGAAATCGACTAGACCTAGGTTTCCAATTCCAGCAGCAGCAAGATAGAGCAATAGGGGTGAACCTAATCCACCACTACCTATACATAGGACACTGGCAGCTTTGAGGCGTTTTTGTCCATCTAACCCAACTTCGGGCAAAATCAGGTGTCGGGAGTAACGTTCGTATTCGTCTTTACTTAATTGGATTTCATCTAGATTGGGATTTAACATGGCATGTTGGGTTTGAAGCGGTAAGACTCAGGACTTAACCTTTGATCATGATAGTTTCTTCTGGCTGGAACTGGTGGTGTTCATCCAGGCTCCAACTTCTGAAGTCACACGCTTTACCTTCCTCAACGGCAACAATAATATACGAGTATTGCTGCCAAGCGATCGCACGATCAAATTCTGAAGGTACCGCTGGGTGATCCGGATGAGAATGATAGATCCCGATTATATCGAGATTGCGATCGCGTGCGTCTTTTTGTGCCCGCATTAGCACCTCAGGAGCAATGCTGAATCGGCGCTCTCTGGTATAGTCTCCCTGATTTTTCCCCTCAACCTTAGGATAGGCATCAGCTGCTTCACCATCCCAGTTGTTCGGTGTGGGTAATACTTCAACCAGCGTTTTCACCTCACCCTGGTGCTGGCCCAATAGTAAACCGCAGCACTCTTCAGGATAGGTGTTCTCTGCGTGGTTTTGAATTGCCAGTTGATGCTCACTGTCCAGTCTTAAGCCCATACCGATTTAACCATCACCCTTGAAGTAACTCTTTTTTTGTTGACAGTTGAGTCTATAGTACCGTCAACTGTCAACCGTTAACCAAAAATTATCAATTATGAAATTATCAACTATAATATCATTTGTAATAGGTAAGATATTGTCGGGTGTAATACGTATTAGTCTTCGGTGTTGGTCAAATTTAAATTAACCAGTCTCAAGTCACCAGTCTCAATCGTAAATTTTTAACTAACAAGTCCTTAAGGCACCAGGGTTTGATATGACTCCTAACCGCACTACAACAGCAAACAACGAAGAGTATCGATTTTTTTTTCAGGAGAATGCTGCCAATATTTTTAAACACCATGACCGGGAAGTAATAGACTGCTTGCAACGTCGTAAAATTTCGATTAGCAACATTATCCCATTGGATCAGGTTTACAATATATCTGTAAAAATCGGTAAAAATATTCCCTTTAAGTCAGTAAAAAAGTTGGCCTTACAACAAATGGAGGCAGTAGGGGAATTTCTCCAATATTTTCAAATCAGCATCCTCGGTCAACCAACCAGTATATTCCAACTCCATGAGATTGAAATTAAAATAGATAAAATTTTTACCCCTGGCTTAACCTATGAGGGCGGAAAACTACTAATCTCTATTCCCGACTCGTCCTTACCTTTTCAGTCCCGTTACCTTAGCGATCAGGAGCTGAAAAATCAATGGAATAAGGGGAATCATCTCTCCAAAAAGTCTCTGTCTCGTAAAGCTTGGTGGTTATTAAATCCAATCGGAGAATTTCGGACTAACCTTAGAACAGTGCTATGGCAAGCTGCCCAAAAGCAAATTTTAGGTATTGACAAACTATTACTTAAGTTTGGCTTAATTGATAGATATGATAGAAGTGAGCAAGGCAGTGCTCAACCTAGCTTACTGTTCAACCAGAATCCGCCACCACAAGATCAGGGGGTCAGACAGAATCCGCCAACACAAGATCAGGGGTTCAGAGAAGGTGCGATCGCATTGATCAAAAACTCTGTGAATGAAGACAAGCTGGGAATAGACTTAGAAGTAGTACTCAAGGATCAAGATGAGGCTACATTAGGGAAGCTGCTGGGATTATTTAGGCAAAACTTGGCAGACGCCGGTCAAATGGAAGAACTGATTGAAGCTGGTGCTTTAACCCTACAACAAGCCGTTTTTCATGAACAATCTGAAATTGATATTAAGATGTTTGGGTTTGTGAATGTGGGTAATTATCATCGCATTGATGTATCGCTGAATATAAGTGCTGGTTACTTGAAAAAATATGTTGAATTGATTCCCAGAAGTGCTGTTATAAAAGCAATTCAATTCGGTTTTGTAAACGTATATACTATAGATGATATTACAGTAAATCCCAGCTTTCATGGAGCAATAAAACTCTATTGGGAAACCGCTGCTCTGGAAAAATCCCTGCAAGAATTAAGTCTAGTTAATCTATCAGAGCAGTCAAGTTAGTAAACGTAAGCGGAAGGCCTTGGCCGTTGGCGACGCTACGCGAATGGCCACGCGTGCGCGTTCAGCTTAGTGGCACAGGCTTCCAGCCTGTGACTTCACTCACATTAAACAAATGGTTACTTGTTTTCTTTAAAAGCTAATAGCTGATAGCTTAAGTTATTACTCAATAGTCATCACTCAATAGTCATCAGGGTAGTCAACACTCAAAAGTCATGAATACCTGTCTTGATGCAGCGCTGTTCCCTGTTACCTGTTCCCTGTTCCCTGTTCCCTTTGGTATAGTAACCATTGACAATTAACAAGCAATTTTCTGCTTGCAATTATGGCCACTAGCAATCAATTGGAGTCGTTACTCCTACAACTCGATGACCGCAGCTACAAATCCTACCGAGATATCAAGGGCAGCTATCAGTTTCCAGATTTCACTCTAGTCATTGACAGGGTTCAGGGAGACCCCTTTGCCTCTCCTAGCCAAGTGCGGGTGTACTTACCACAGTCAGTGGCTGGTTTCCCCAGTGAGCTGTATCGCACTGACAGCCGAGCCATCGCCCTAGAGGATTATCTAACTCGCTCCTTTGATTGGGTAGCTGGGGAAATGAGCTGTCGGCGGGGTACCGGAAATAGTGGCTTGATTGCTATTAACCGTGTCGGACAATCCGTGCTGGAGCGCACCTCCGCTTTGGTGAGTGATGAAGGGCTAGAAATCCGGTTTGTGGTAGGATTACCAGCTCGTGGTCGGAGGATTTCTGGGCGTCAGGCCGCAGAAATGCTATGCCAAGATATCCCTGATATTATAGAGCAATCCATCAAGTATGAAGTCCTCGATCCCGCTGCCATTAAGCATCATGTAGAAACCGTGGAAGATGCCGATTGGTTGCGTCAACAGCTGGCAAGCCGTGAATTAGTTGCCTTTATTCCTAACGGTGCCATTTTGCCACGCTCCAGTGGGGTGGATGACAAACCATTACAAGAGGATGCGATCGCATTTCAATCTCCGAAGACACTTGAAGTAGCATTCACTTGTCCCAATCGAGGATTAATTACCGGTATGGGAATCCCAGAAGGGATCACCTTGATTGTAGGAGGTGGCTATCACGGCAAATCCACAATGCTCAAAGCCATTGAATTAGGCGTTTACAATCATATTCCTGGAGATGGACGGGAATTAGTAGTCACCAATCCCACCGCCGTCAAGATTCGGGCTGAAGATGGTCGGGGGATTTCTGGTGTAGATATTTCACCATTTATTAATCAATTACCTCACGGTCGCTCTACTGAAAAATTTTCCACCACTAATGCCAGTGGTAGCACCTCCCAGGCCGCAAATATTATGGAAGCACTGGAGGCCGGTACCAAGTTACTGTTGGTAGACGAAGACACAGCAGCAACTAACTTTATGATTCGCGATCGCCGTATGCAGGAGCTGATTGCTAAAGATAAAGAACCCATTACACCATTTATTGATAAAATCAAACAGCTCTATAGCGAGTATGGTGTCTCTACTATATTAGTCATGGGAGGCAGTGGAGATTACTTTGATGTAGCCGATACCGTCATTGCCATGGACAACTTCCAACCCCAGGATGTCACCGAAAAGGCTCAGTTAATTGCCGAAAAATACTTTACCGAACGCACCGCTGAAGGTGGGAAAAACTTTGGAACTATTACCCCACGAGTACCATTAGCCCATGGGATTGACCCCAGTCGTGGACGCAAAGCCGTAAAATTAAAAGTCCGAGATGTAGATGAAGTAGGATTTGGTGCAGAAAATATTGATTTATCTGCTGTTGAGCAGATTGTAGAAGTAGGTCAGTTAAGAGCAATTTCCAAAGCTCTTGTTTATGCTAAAGAAAAGTATATCGATGAACGGTTGACCCTATCGGAAATTTTAGATCTGGTGATGAAAGATATTGAAGAAGAAGGATTCGATGTACTAACGTTCTTTCCTGAAGGGGATTTAGTCCAATTCCGCCGCTTAGAATTAGCAGCAGCGCTCAATCGATTGCGGACTCTATCAGTGTCTTGATGCAGTCGCTCAGGTCGGAAACCACCAAGACCGCGCTGCATCGCTACTTTGAGGGTAATCTGGTTAAACAGTGCTTTTAAAATTACCAATTATCAATCTTGTTCTGATGAAAATAGAAGACTATTTTGATTTTATTGCTCCTGATGATATTCGGATCAAAGGAACGCGAGTGGGCATTGAGAATGTGCTGTATGAGTACATTTATCGGAATCGCACTCCAGAAGAAATTCTTAACTGTGTCAGCCATGCAGTCGCTCATGGGGGAAACCACGGCAGTCGCTCATGGTTAGAAGTTACCGTAAGATAGTGGAGCCTTATTAAAAAAGATTTAACCCTTTTCTGCATAACCTGCTAACTATAAAGGCTCCACTATCTAAGGTTTCGTCTCCGGGGGGAGACCCCCTTTGGCGGCGCTGCCTCCCCAAGACCGCGCTGCATCGCTTTTTATACCATTACCTTAGAACAAGTTTATGCTACAATTATATACTACTTAAACAACAAAGAAGTTGTCAGCCAATATATTTCTGACTGGCTGGAATGGAGTCATCAGCAACAAAAAGCTCAAGAACTAAACCCTCCTCCCGGTATAGTTCGATTACGGAAATTAAAAGCGGAACAAGAAGCGAATAAGAAAGCGTGTACCATTGCTTAAGCGCAATCATCCCATCATGCCCATACGTCAAACCTTAGAGTTACCAGATATCCAACTGTCTTACCTAGAATGGAACCAAGGCCAAACTCCCTTGTTACTCTTACATGGCTTAGCAGACCATGGTCTAGTGTGGTCTAGTCTCGGGGATTACCTTGGTTCAAACTATCATATTGTTGCTCCAGATCTGCGCGGTCATGGGGACAGTAGCAAGCCGGATCAAGGCTATACCTTTGATGATCACATTGCCGATTTAGAAGCGTTAATGGATCACCTAGGATGGTCTAGTGCTCATATTCTCGGTCACTCCTGGGCTGGTAAATTAGTTCCGATTTGGGCTAAGCAAAATCCATCCCGATTGCGCAGCCTAATTTTGGTGGATCCCTTTTTCATCGGTAAAATTCCGATGTGGTTTAAGGTTATGTTTCCCCTACTCTTCCGGGTCTTGCCTTTTGTAAAAGCTATGGGACCTTTTGTCAGTTATGAGCAAGCGGAAGCACAAGCTAAACAATTAAAACAATACCGAGGTTGGAGTCCTTTTCAGCAACAAGTCTTTCAAGCGAGCATTGAACCTAAACCTGATGGCAGTTGGGGCAGTAAATTTGTGGTTCAGGCCAGAAATGAGATTTTTGAAGACGTGATGCGCGTAGCAGGACTAACGGAAATTATTGAAATTCCTACAGTATTGATAGTACCAGAAAAAGGTCTTAATCGTGCCGATGGGCAACTAAAACCCTATAAAACTTATTTAAAAAATTTAACTATTCGTCAAGTTCCTGGCAATCATTGGGCTTTTTTAGTAGAACCGGAAGAGTTTAATCGGGCTGTAGAGCTGTTTTTGGAAGAGCAACAGCAAAAGCCATCTAAGCTTGAGTAATCAATAGTTACTCTGATGTTTCAGGATTAGACCATTCAATATGAGTATAATAATTACTATATATTTATTTTGTATTTATGGATAACACAGTTTTCTTGGGTATGGGCACTTTGGAGGAGTGGCTAACAGTATTAGGTTATGCATCCTTAATTGCTTTTGTTTTTTGGCGTGTGATGCTCACAAAGCCGAAGTGATATAGCGCTACGCTTAGCGTCAGAAGTCAGAAGTCAGAAGTCAGAAGACAGAAGTCAGCTAGACTCACGTTTCTGAATTTGGTAGTGATACACAATTAGTGATTTTAGCAGTCCGGATGCGTTCGCTTAGCGGCTCTATTTGCTTAGGGTGGCCGTAGGCCTTAAGAGCATCGCATTCTTGTATATAAAGGTTTTTAAGACGATAGCTGTTCAAGTCGTTCAGCAAGCCATACTTTAATAATTGACTGACGGGTTACCCCCAATCTTTTTGCTTCCCGATCCAATGCTTCAATCATCCAAGTTGGGAAATCAACATTAACTCGTTTCTGCTCATATCCAGGACGTTTAGCATGGGAAAGGTCTAAGAATTCAGTAATGTCTTCCCCCTGATCGAATTTGGCATCAAATTCTGTTGCTTTCATAAATAGCTACCTCTTCTTTTCGAGAT
Source organism: Moorena sp. SS36440bin_2 (assembly GCA_011524395.1). Taxonomy (GTDB): domain Bacteria; phylum Cyanobacteriota; class Cyanobacteriia; order Cyanobacteriales; family Coleofasciculaceae; genus Moorena. The sequence continues at coordinate 10,140 of WTKN01000264.1, read as the reverse complement.
CGCCGGACTGAGATAATCCGTACTCTGTTTTGTCGATAGGTAATGATGGCTGACCAGCATTTTTGAGCGATTTTACCGATGACAAGAAATCTCGCTTCGTCCTCTGTTCGAGCAGGGATTTCCACTCGATTAGAATCGTCCCATATCTGTTGTGCCTCTTTGAAGTTGATTCCGTGCTTTGCTAAGTTAGATTGGCTTTTAGAGTCGTCAAATTCAAATTCCACATCATATTGGTATAAGTATTATACCAATAATATACTAAAAGGGCATCCCAATCGAATGGTTTAGTTTGATATCACTATGCTATCATAATAGTGTAAACATTAGTGAAAACCATGGCCAATTTAAGTCTACGAGATATTCCTGAGGAGCTTTACCAACAGATCAAAGCAATGGCTGCCCGAGAACGCCGTTCTGTCAATCAACAGATTTTGGTGTTATTGGAGCGGTCTGTGGGACTCTCCCAGCGACCGTCAGCAGAGCTTCTCGAAGGAATTGATCGCACTAGAGAAACAATCTTTGCCCGAGTTGGTATCATGCCTGATTCAGTGGACCAAATTAATCAAGACCGGAGCCGTTAATGCTATTGGTGATTGATAGTAGCGTTGTTGCTAAGTGGTTTTTTGTGGAGCCATTAACCAAGCAGGCTCTGGCTGTCCGTAACGATTGGGAGTTATCCAGAGTAGATTTGATTGCGCCAAAACTGATGCTAGCAGAAGTCGGAAATATCATCTGGAAAAGACAAAGAGTGGGTTTGATTACTGAGCCAGAGGGAAATAGTCTCATTGCCCGCCTACTAGCACTCTCTCTGCCAACAGTAGAGACAGAAACTATTTTACCGAGAGCCTATAGTTTGGGAGCAGCTTTTGATCGGACTGTTTATGATGCCCTCTATCTGGCCTTAGCAGAGGCAATGGCAGCTAAGTTCATCACGGCAGATCTGCGCTTGTATAATGCAGTTAGTGGGAATTTACCATTCATTGACTACTTAGGGAATTACTAAGTTGACTTTTTCCCTTAACCATCTCCCCATCTCCCTATATCCCTATCTACCCACACTTCTTTTAGTTATAAATTTACAAATATCAGATGCACCCCTATCACTATGACTACAACAACTAATCCGACTCAAATTAACTCTGGTATTGGCGGTACCAAAAATTTCTACAACTGGAATTGGCAAGACAAACACTATCAAGTAGTCTACGAAACTATCGGTGCAGGAAACCCTGTACTATTACTGCCTGCTTTTAGTACCGTTTCTAGTCGCACAGAAATGAAAGGTATTGCCAATCTACTCGCTACTAACTATCACGTTACCGTTCTAGATTGGTTGGGATTTGGCGAGTCTCAATGCCCTCCTGTGGATTACAATCCCGTATTATTTCAGCAGTTATTAGCAGATTTTGTTAACTCTGTTTTTAATAATAGCTCAATTATCCTAATTGCTGCCGGTCATGCTTCGGGATACGCTTTAAAATTTTCCCAAGATAATCCAGATAGTATTTCTAAACTAATTTTAGTTGCCCCCACTTGGAAAGGACCTTTAAGAGTAATGGGTTTACCCGATGGAGTGAGAAACGGAGTAAAAAACCTAGTGCGATCGCCTTGGTTAGGTCAGAGTCTATACTATCTCAACACTACCCCTTCGTTTCTGCGCTTGATGTATAAACGCCACGTCTATGTGGATCAAAGCAAACTAACTCCCGAATTTATTGCCCAAAAACACAAAATAACTTCCAAAGATGGCGGGAGATATGCCCCGGCTGCCTTTGTTACTGGCGCAATCGATCCTGTAGTTAATCGGCAGGAATTTTTGCAGCTTTTAGATTCTGTGCCCATGCCGGTATTAATGATATTAGCAGAAAATGCACCACCTAAATCAAAAGCGGAAATGATAGCGATGGCGGAGTTAGAACAGGTGCAAACCGTTCGATTGGCTGGAACCTTAGGTATTTCTGAAGAGTATTATGAAGCGGTAACAGCAGTGATTGAGGATTTTGTTTAGCGATCGCTTTTATCGCAGTTATCACTCTGGAGTAAAGCTATAGCGTTTATCGCAGTTATGAGGTACAGTATTATTTTACACCGATTCCCTTTCTTGATGCAGTCGCTCATGGGGGGAACCCCCGCGTGAAGGCGCTGCATCGGTTCAAACCCTCTTAACTATTGCCTTTTGCCTTTTGCCTTTTGCCTTAAAGGGATAAGCTTTGTCCTCATGACTCTAAGAATTGCTATATATGTCAGATTTGCTTAAAAGAATTACGATTAATCCAAGACAGTGCGGTGGTCGCCCTTGCATTCGAGGTATGAGAATTAGAGTATCGGATATACTCGATTTATTTGCGGCTGGACTTACTGCTGAGCAAATCTTAGAAGAAATGCCTGATTTAGAGGCAAATGATTTGCAGGCAGCACTTCTCTATGCCTCCTGACGGGACGACAAGCAACCCGTTAGCTTTGTTACAAATTCCACCTCACAGCCTACCTTCTATTTTATCAAAAAACTGTTTACATTCTTCAAACACCTGTTTTTGACTTAGTTTATCCCAAACAATATATCTGTTGTCTTGGAAATTTTTAATTGTTTCTAAAAGCCCAACAATTTTTTCCTCTCCTATTCTTGGGCTGTTTCCATAACCGTGGTAAGACACTCCCCATATAATGGCTAGGCAAGTAGTAGCTATAGATTGTTTATCATTTGAGTTGAGAGCAATCAGTATATTGTTATTTAAAGAGACTACAGCACCAAGACTTCCTCCCAAGAAACCAACAGCAGTACCCCCTATCTGTGAAGCAGCTAGTGCTGAAGTAACTAGTGTTGAACCAAGTAGTGCTGCTGGTCCAGCACCAGCAGCACCAACAGGCAATCCAATCAGAAAACCGATTATCCCACCTATAACAGCACCGACTCCAGTCCCAATGCCTATACCAGCAGCGGCACCATCAAATACATCTCTAGGCTTTGTAAAGTTGTTTGTATAAAATTTAAGGTCATTAACTCCTTGGAGTGGATTGTCCGCTGCTAATGTATAAAGCCTTGACACTTTTTCATTAAATTCCTCTAACAACTGTTTAACTTCAAGAAGTATTTGCTTAATCAGAACATCTTCTGGTAAAGAATTATCAATACCCTTTTGTCTTTTGACTTTGCTGCATCCTTGGATACAGTCATACATAAAATTTGAAGCTTCCCTTAAAATTTCAAGTTGTCTATTTCTGAAATTTTCAAGATCTATGCGATATCTTTCTTTCTTGTGACCAGACAATAAATTTTCTACATAGCTATAAATCCGAGTAACTTTGGATGGTTCATCCCACCAACCATCAAACATAATGTAATGATTTATATGGTTTCGTTTAAAAAAATATTCCCACTTAGTTATTCGTTTGACATGCTGATCATTTCTTGTTCGGCTTTTATTACCAATCCCAATAATCGGCTTATTTAATTCCTTTAAAAGTTCAATTTCTTGATCATGTCCTGTTTCCGGCACATCATTTAAAGTATCGACAACGTATATGACCACATCTGCTTGCTCTACTGCTTCTATTGCTCTTAGGTCATATTTCATCGTATCTACAGGAAATATGTTGGCTAATTTCTCTGGAGAAATCTCTTGTTTTTTAGCTCTCATATAGAGTAAACAAGAATATGCAACTTCAAAACCTGGACAATCAACGAACCAGGCTTGCATAGTATCATAGCGAATCGTTTCAGTCTTTTTTGTTGCGTGTGCTTGGTCAGCAACTAGACCGACATTGCTCTTGGTTAACGTTCTGATCAAAGTTGTTTTACCGGAATTGGTATGACCAGTTACTGCAATAACAGTTTTTTCTGTATTATTCATCAGGTTTTCCTATTCAATCAACTGACATGGTCTTTCACTCACATACTCAATGGGAACAAATTCTAATCCCTGGTAAGCTGAATCACATGTTGATCGTATAACTTTAACTGCTGCTCCTGGTGGCTCTGTGCGGTTACCATCTGGTTTGAATTTGACTGTCCCAGTTACACCTGAGTAACTAAAATTATTATTACTTAAGGCTTCTTGTAACTTGACTCGATCGGAGTTTGGTAAAGTCTCTAGAGCCTTAGCGATGGTCATGATGGCATCGTATCCAGTGGCTGTTCTCAAACTTAGCTGAGTTGTTTTCCATAGTTTGGAAGCTTGCTGGCAAAAGGCTTTTCCCTCAGCAGTATCTACGCACCCTTTCAAGCGGTGCCAATCAGAATAAGCTATAAACTTTGATAGTACACTTTTACTCTCGTTGGATAGGTCTTTTAAGGTCTGAGGATGGTATAATGATGGCGCTCCTCCAAGCAATAGCCGACCCTGATTAAGTTTAATCAAATTTACTGCGTTAGGAATTGCATAATTTGTATTTCTCCCTTCAGGAACTACAAAAATTGCATTTACTTGATTTTGCTGAGCGTGATCAATAATTTGTCCAGCATCAAACGCTCGGATTGAGAGATCGTTAGGTTCTAAATTAATAAAATTACCTTTTTCTCGAACACGTTTTTCAATAACGGATTTAAACGACTTACTATAATCATCGGGGTGGCTATAAACAACCCCAGCTGTTTTTTCAAGACCTTTTTTTTCTAAGTCATCAAGTAATAAATCAGCCAAGTATGTTGCTGCATGATTATGATTAGCAACAATTCTAAAAAAGAAGCACTGTTTCTGCTTAATACAGAAATCTGTCAAAGACTCTGAGCTACTGATTGGAGCAACTATAACTATTTTATGTTTTTGATAAACTTCCAAGGTTTTAAGAGTAATTCCACTAGCATAATGACCAACTACAGCTATAACCTCACTTTGAGAAGCTATTTGATTTGCCCGACGCTTAGCGTGAGCGACATCATCATGATCATCGGCAATTAAGATTTTCAGCGGTCTACCATTGATCTTAACTTCGGAGTTATTGATCTCGTCTTGAGCTTGAGCAATTCCTCGAAGTAACTCTTTGGCTGTATCTTCGTCTACTCTGATAGGAATTCCAACCGCAATAGTATAGGGCTTTATATTGATATTTGTATTAAGTTTAGCATTATTCCAGTAAATTAATGTTTCTGGATCTCTATCTTCTTTTGCCCAGGAAACTTTAAAAAACTCTGAAGCTTTTTGGTACTCTTGCTCATAATATGCTTTAAGGCCATCATTTTTATTGGTTGGTTGATCACCCGAAAAAAGACTCTCTTCACCACAACTTATATTATCGCCAATCTTAAGTGGACAAGTTTTAGGATTAACAAAACTTATAACAGTTTGAATTACTCCTATTGATAGATAAGCAAAACCAATTAAAGAAACTATAATCAATAGAGCATATACTGGATTTGAAAATAGTTTTTTCCTAAATCTAAGAATACTTATCTTAAGCTGAGTCTTGTCATATGCAGGGATTTTAGACTTAGAATCAAGGAGTTGGTCTAAGTCATTCAATATCTCTTTAGCTGACTGATAGCGAGCTTGGGGTTCATAAAGAATCATTTTGTCTATGATCTTTGCAAATGCATCGCTAATCTGTAAAGGGCGTTTCCCAGGAACGTGATAACGCCATATAGTTTCTTTAGTAGATTGGTGACTAATAAGCTGAGGATTAATCTGAGATCTGATCATCTCAATACAAACAACTCCCAAAGCATATAGATCGTCTCGATACCTCTCTTTATTCCCTTTGGGTGCTTTGTAACGATCATTATATTTGTCTAGAGCAATAGACACCTTACCCGAAACTATCTGTAGCCCACCGATTTCGTTTAAATCTCCAATATCAAGAAGAGTTAGTTGATCGTCTCCTGAATATATTATGTTAGAAGCCCTAATATTACCCTGAGCTATTTTTTGCTCATGTAATTGAACTAAAATCTCTAGAGATTTTCTTAGAATTATCTTAACTGTTTCCTCATTGAATAACTTTCCATTTTTAATCTCTGCCTCAATAGTATTCTCTTCTATATAATCTCGAAGTATATAAAAACTATTGCCTTGGCGAAACTGATACTTAATATTTGCTATACCGTTAATTTTTAAAGCCCTTATCTCTTGGACACGTTGTCTGAAAAGCTTTTGAGCTTCTTCCATTACCTCTGGTTCTTCAGAAAGAGGCTTATATTCTTTGGCTATATAGTAACAAGGTTGGGCAGCTGCACTATCATCATTTACCTGATAGGTTCTACAGTAGATTGAAGTTTTATATTCTTGAAGAATACGATAGCTATGTGATATATATTGTTCAGGCATTAGATAATTATCAATAAACAATAAGCGTTTAATTTAGTGCCGAATTTAGACAATCCTACTTACAGATATTATGATGTAAATCTACAGCATTAATCGATGTAAACCTAGTCAGATTATTCAATTTTCTCGGTATTACTCCATGAATCTAGTGAATTGTAAAGATTAAGGTTAGCCTCAGCATTACCTCAAGCAAGATACTGTTGAAAATCTCAAAATTTAGGCTATTTAGAGTATAGCTATGATAAACTATTATAGGGTTATTGCTACAATTTTTGCTAAGCAAAGCTTGTAGGGTAAAAATGCAATTTTTATAAAAATCTACAACAATAAATTACACTCGATATCTTCTCTTGAAGAATCGTTTCGAGTGTAGTGCCAAGCCTACCTGTAACTCTGCTCTTGTTCATAAGGAAACGGAGGCGAGTGGCAGAAACACCTACTAAATCAGCCGCTTGTGCGGTGGAAATTATCATGGCTGGAAAACCATTGCGTCAGCGGTGAGAGTATTATAACCGAAATTGGATTAACATGCAAGGGCTAAAAAAAACTATTTCACTAACTTACCAATTACGATGAGTCGGTCATTGGCTCAAAAAAACTATTGCACTGACGCACTAAAATCTTCACGAGCACATAAAAGAGCGATGCTCTTACAGAGCCGCTACGCGATCGCACAAATACAACTATTTCCTCAAATCCCCCCCTTGTTAAGGGCAGGGCTGTTTCAAACTTTAATAAGTTAACGATTATTGGAGATAGGGGGATAGGGGGATAGGGGGATAGGGAAATCAACTAAAATTTACCGAAAAATCCGCCAATTTAGTCATTAAAATCTGACAAATTAGTTGGGAGGAAGCAACTCCAATGACTAACAATTCGTGATTCGGCCTTCTATGAGTGTTAGATAAATTTGGCCAAAATTCCGACTATTCGTCCAAAATTCTCCCCATCTCCCCATCTCCCCATCTCCCCATCTCCCCATCTATTTTTGGCGAGAATGAAACAGCCCTGCCTTGTTAAGGGGGGTTAGGGGGGATCCCCCAGTTAAAAACTACTGCAACCCTTCCAACAACTGTTCCAAGGCGCTATCGAGAGCTTCCCCTAACTTACTGCCATCTTTTCCACCAGCTTGGGCCAAGTTAGGTCGTCCACCGCCACCACCACCGCAAATTTTAGCGATCGCACCAATAAACTTCCCAGCCTGCAAGCCTTTCTGATTAACACCCTTACTAAACGCTGCCACTAAACTCACCTTGTCGGGGCTAGGCACTGAACCCAACACTACCGCACTTTCTCCCAGCTTCTGCTGTAGCTGTTGAGCAACACTCTTTAAGCCTTCTGGTTCTACTCCCTCCATCTTGGCAACCAGAACCTTGAACTCACCGACTGACTTAGCTTCAGCTAACAACTGGTCAGATTTTGCCAAAGCCAGTTGTTGCTTCAGGGCATCTAACTGTTTATTAGTAGCCTTGAGTTCCTGTTGTAAATTACTAATCCGTTCAGGTAACTCTTCCGGTTGTGCCTTAAAGCGATCGCATAAATCCTTAACCACCTTATCCCGCACATTCAGATAATCCAGCACCGCCGGTCCAGCCACTGCTTCTATCCGCCTAATCCCAGACGCGACCCCTGCGGAAGAGATAATCTTAAACACGCCAATCTCAGCAGTATTGTTGACATGGGTACCACCACACAATTCCATCGAGACACCAGGGAAATCAATCACCCTGACTTCCGAGCCATACTTTTCCCCAAACATAGCGGTTGCGCCCTTAGCCTTAGCTTTTGTCAAAGGCATCACCTCTACATCAGCGGTATGGGCTTCACTAATCCAAGTATTAATTTGTGCCTCAATTTGCTCTAACTCTTCCGATGTCAGAGCGCGAGGGCAATTGAAGTCAAAGCGCAAGCGGTCAAAAGCCACCAAAGAGCCTGCCTGAGAGATGCTTGGGTCAACAATTTTTTTCAGAGCCGCTTGCAGTAAATGGGTCGCACTATGGTTAGCTTGAACTCGACGGCGACAAGCCCGGTCAATTTGAGCCGTTACTGTTGTGCCTACCGCTAAATTTCCCCGTTCGACAGTACCGACATGAACAAAGAAATCCGATTCCTTCTGAACATCTTCGATGCGAACCAATAGCGAATCCCCAGACAGATAACCGCGATCGCCTATTTGTCCCCCAGATTCCGCATAGAATGGGGTCTGATCCAAAATCACCTGGACCTTACTGCCAGCCCCTGCCGATTCCACCGAATTCCCATCAACTAGCAAAGCCTCTACTTTAGCCATGGACTGGGGTTCAGTGTAACCCAGGAATGCGGTGCTATCGATCTGTTCCCCTAGCTGATCTAAGCTACCCTGTACCGTTAAGTCAATCGTTTCATGGGCAACTCTAGCCCGTTCCCGCTGGCGTTCCATTTCCACCTCGAAGCCATCGAGGTCTACGGTTAAGCCCTGTTCTTCAGCAATTTCCTCAGTTAATTCCACTGGGAAACCATAGGTATCATAGAGGGTAAACGCATCCGTGCCAGAAATCTGCTTAGGCTTCTTGGCCAAAATCTCAGCCAGCAGCTTCTCACCCCGTTCCAGGGTTTTCAGGAATTGAGACTCTTCCCGCTGCATTTCCGCTTGGATAGTCTTTTCCCGTTCCCGCACATTAGGATAAGCGGATTCAGATAATGCGATCGCTGTTTGAGCTACTTCCCAGGTAAATTCCCCATTAATCCCAATCAAACGGCCATGACGCACCACTCGACGCAGCAAACGGCGCAACACATAACCCCGTCCGGTATTAGAAGCGGTAATCCCATCGGCAATCATATGAACAATTGCCCGGATATGGTCACCAATAACCTTCAGAGAAACCTTCGTCTTCTCATCACTCTTGCTATAGTTAACCCCAGCAATTTCCGCTGCCGTTTTTACAATCGGGAAAATTAAATCAGTTTCATAATTATTCGGTACTTGCTGGAGGATTTGCGCCATCCTCTCCAGCCCCATCCCCGTATCAATATTTTGTTTCTCTAACGGGGTGCGATTCCCCTCTGCATCCTGGTTGTATTCCATGAATACCAGGTTATAGAACTCAATAAACCTAGTATCATCTTCCAAGTCAATGCTCTCGTCTCCCAGTTCTGGGTGAAAATCGTAGTAAATTTCCGAACACGGACCACACGGACCGGTTGGACCCGATTTCCAATAATTATCCTCCTCACCCAAGCGCTGGATGCGATAGGCTGGGATGCCAATTTTATCCCGCCAGATAGCAAACGCTTCGTCATCATCCCGAAACACACTCACTACTAAGCGTTCTGGTGGCAAACCGAATACCTCTGTAGAGAGTTCCCATGCCCATGCGATCGCTTGTTCCTTAAAATAATCCCCAAAACTAAAATTCCCCAGCATCTCAAAAAAAGTATGATGCCGTGCCGTGCGTCCCACATTCTCTATATCATTGTTGCGGATACATTTTTGGGATGTGGTGGCGCGAGGGAATTCCGACTGACGTTGTCCTAGAAAAATCGGTTTAAACGGCAACATTCCTGCAATTGTCAGCAACACCGTCGGGTCTTCCGGTACTAACGAAGCACTTGGCAATACATTGTGTTGCCGTTGGGAGTAGAAATCGAGGAAAGTTTGCCGAATTTCGTTACCGCGCAAATAATTAGGGATATCGGGCATGGTTCTCTACAAGTCAGCGTTAGGCTATGGGCTTATGGGAAGTAAAACCCTATCGCTATATTTATTAATTTACCTATGATACATTGTGACATAGAAGCGAAGGTGAAAGCCCATCCTTGATAGGAGAGCAAACCATTGTGATGCTTGGAGTGCGGCTTGTTCCGAGTAGGAGCTACTCATAATAGAGTAGGGTATGAC
>WTKN01000118.1 GCA_011524395.1 Moorena sp. SS36440bin_2 | reverse complement strand
TGGGGGTATAGCTCAGTTGGTAGAGCGCCTGCTTTGCAAGCAGGATGTCAGCGGTTCGAGTCCGCTTACCTCCACTAGTTAAATCTAATGGTAACTTGGTGACTAGGGTGTGGTCACTGAATCAAACGAATGGATCAGAGTAGAGTGGGCATCCTGCCCGCTCGAAAAAATCCTGCCCGCTCCCAGAAATCCTGCCCGCTCCCAAAAATCCCACCCGCTCCCAAAAATCCTGCCCGCTCCCAAAAATCCCCGAACAGGCAAGATACCTATTTTACAGGTGCGACCGGTCACGCTACGCGAACGCTTTTTTGTATCTCGTTGAGATGACTAATAACTAATAACTACTAACTTTTATTCCATTCAGAAATTGATTTCTAAAAAATAGACGATATAGTTCACAGCTAGGTGTGGCTCGATTACCCTGAATTTTTATCAAACCCAAGCTTTCCAATTTATAGGCAGTGAGTGCTTCTAATTCCACACTTTCTGTGGCCATGACTACTTCCTTAAAAGCAGCGACTAGGTCAGGATGGGGTAACAAAGCAGCTAAATAGTAACGCAAATAGTTACTATAAATTCCAGTTTGAGTTGGGGCTTCTTCTAGTAATTTTTCTAAGCTCACATCCTGTTTGCTGAGATGATACAGGGCAAGACGAATTAAACTGGGACAACGACCTACCATAGTCACTAAAGGATCAAGACGTTTGATGGCTTGGTCACCTTTTACCCAATTCAAACCATGACGCTTGACTAACTCTAGCACTTGCTCATTGGTAAATTCTGGGAGTTTAATGGCTAGGCCAACATTAAAGGGAGACTGATTAAGTTTTAGTGGCACATATACATCTGTAGCATGAGCTATTACCCATCTTACGTTTTGCCAAATTTCCAGTTCCCTAGCATCCTCATACCAAGACCGTAGCAAAGACAGAAAATCCCTAGAAAGTTCTGGATACTCAAAAATTTGATTGACTTCATCTAAAGCAATAACGATTGGCCTATCGACTTCTTCTAGCAAATAGTCTTCAAAGTAAGTGGTGCAACTGACCTTAGAGCCAATGTCAGAATCCCAATAGTGATCGAGTTGAAGGGATAAACCCAATTGCCGAGTGACGTTGGCACAAAACCAACGTAAGAACTTATCCAGGTTGGTGAAAACTTGGGAATCAGCTCGGTGTAAACTTAAAGTAACAGTACGAAAGCCCTGCTTCTTGGCATAAGCTACAATCCTTCGCACTAGGGAAGTCTTTCCTTTCTGTCTGGGGCCTTTAATATGAATCAGGCTACCTGGTTTCCTAACTTCTGCGTAGGTTAGCGCTTCAATAGGAGGACGTTCGATATATAAATTGGAGTTTAGTGGTACCGGACCACTGGGAAAATCTAGCTCTGGTACCAGAGCAGGGTATAGGGAATTACCGAAGCTGGTTTTTATCCTGTCGTGATAGCTATAAATCCCTAGAGAGGATAGCTGAGCTCGGGAGTACCGCCTCAAAACTGAGCGGACATTACTTTTGGTAACTTTTTGTTTGAGAGCCACAGAGAGACGTTGCCAAAGTTTGAATCCTACATCTCTAATGTAACTATGCTCATACCCGCAGCTTTCCGCAATCTCAGCGTAAGTCTTACCTTCCCAAACTTCACAGAAGACGGTCTCTTGAAGGTTACTGAAGGAGTAATCGGGCAAAATTGTGTCCAAAACAGCTAAGGCTTCGTCTGCCATCATTGACTAGGTTGAAAGCCAACACACCAAACACTAGATTTAGTTTGACATAGAATTGCCAAAATTTCCGTGCAATCAAGCAATTTTTTCCAATTTTTTACGACTATTACCACCAGATGGCCCAGTCAAATCTAGGTAAAATTCCCGATTTTTTCAGGCAGACAATTTCCATAGGTCTTTTTTAAAATCAACTCAACGTTGTTTAAGTCTGGTATCCCAAGACGATTGAGTGATGAAAAAACAAGTTTTCGGAGCAGTTTCAGCCCTAGCATTCACCGCATCTGTGCTGCCTATTGCCATCCCTAGTCTGGTACCAGTGGCTCAGGCTCAAGCCGGTTTTGTGCCGAATGCTCCCTATGTTGCCAGCGCTGGAATTGCTGGAGCTGCCGGGGATAGGCATTTTATTACCGTTGCTGTGGCTGCGTTTCCAATAAATGCTGTTGTGATTGAATGTACCAATCTGGCTGGTGTTCGTAAAGCAACCGTTACTAATCAGTTTGGTGAGAGAGTGGCAGCAACCACAGCAGTGTCTAAGAGTCCTGAAGGTGGTATGGCTCTTACAGTGACCTTGAATAAACCGGTTCAACCAGGCAATGTCCTACGCATCGTGATGGATGGGGTAGAACAAAATCGAGAAGGGGGAGCGATGCTTTATCGAGTGTCTGCTCTGACCGACAATATATCCTATCCTTTTCCTGTGGGTACGGCAATGTTGCTGGAGCCGGTCTTGAATGACTAGAGTCAATAGGGTTGAAGGTTGAAGGTTGTTTGGTTGAAAGTTGAATGTTGTTTGGTTGAACGCGATGGACTTCGTCCCGCTTTCAGCGATCGCGTGGCCAATAGGCCAAGGTTGTTTGGTTGTTCGCGTTCGCCTTTGGCGTGGCCTACGGCCAAGCGTGGCCAATAGGCCAAGGTTGAAGGTTGAATGTTGAAGGTTGAAGGTTGTTTGGTTGTTCGCCTTTGGCGTTCGGTTTAGGGTAGGTTGTTTGCTTAGACCTTGAAGCATTAGTATTTTTATGATCATGCTTGCGTCAATTATTCTGACCTATTCCCTGTTCCTTGATTCGAAGTTCCCGAATTTATGTGTCTTTCGATATCCGAGCCAAGTACTTCAGGATGTAGTCAAAGGAGTTGAGATTTAGTCGTTAAATTATTGACAATAATAGACAAACTTCTACATACTTGTCTAGTATTATGGATTACAAACCTCACCAATTTGCCAAACTGGTGTCTCGGTTAGAACCCTTCAACGATGGGATGCATCAGGAAAATTGGTTGCAGACAGGACACTAGGAAACCACCGAGTTTACACCCAGAAACATATCAACGAATTGAAAGGCTTGTTACCCAATGATATGAAACGGTCTATTATCTTGTACTGCCGGGTATCATCTCCTTCTCAAAGACCAGACCTGGAAAACCAAGTTAAAGCTATGGATACCTTCTGTAATGCCTCTGGTCTCAAAATCGATCAAGTCATCCCAGAAATTGGTGGGAGTATGAACTTCAAACGTAAGAAATTCTTCAATCTACTATTGGGTATGCTTTCCGGGCAGGTCTCTACCATCATCGTCGCTCACAAAGACTGATTATGTAGGTTTGCGTTTGACCTGATTCTTCAGTTAGCCAAGTACTCCGATGGCGAGATTATAGCAATCCTATCTGATTCGTGAAATAAATGGGCTGCTTGAAGGCAGGAGGCAGATGGTAGATGGCAGATGCTAAGGGAGAAAGACTGAGTTTTTGAGAAGTCGAGTGATTTTACAAATGATTTAGGATTGCTATATCCCTCTTCTGTCACTCTCCGGTTATAATAAGTAGAGAAAGAAAAAAAAGAAACTCTACAAGGTAGGCACAGCAATGGATGTAGAGGAACAAATCCTCAAACATTAAACATTTAGCCAGGGCTCCCCAGGCAACAGTATCAATAATAGATGAATATTGTCAGAGCTATAAAGACCTATTCAAAGAAGTAAGGAACTATGAATGCTTCAAATATTTACACTTAGGAATAGTCTCAGGAATAAAGAGAAAATTCTTACCAGAAATCGCCAAAATAGTAGGGATAAAATCACCCCAGTCACTACATCACTTCATCGCCAATTCACCTTGGTCAGTCAGGGAAATAAAGAAGGAAAGATTAAGGAAAATTAAAGAAAACTTAAAAGAACAAGCAATTACAGTCATAATAGATGAAACCGGGGATAGAAAGAAAGGAAAAAAAACGGACTATGTAGCAAGGCAATATCTAGGAAGTATCGGAAAAGTAGATAATGGGATAGTGTCAGTTAATGCTCAGGTCGTGTATCAAAATATAACATTTCCATTGGTAGGCAAAATCTTCAAACCAAGAGGAACATTAAAATGTGAAGATAAGTACAAAACTAAAATAGAGTTAGCCTCAGAAATCCTAGAAGAATTAGTAGAAGAAGGATTAAATATAGAACGAGTATTAGCGGATAGTCTCTAGGGTGAAAGTAGCCAGTTTATTAGAACATTAGAGAAAACGAAATTGTCTTATGTAGTAGCAATTAGGAGTAATCATGGAGTCGGGATGCCAAGCTCACAGAGGGTTAGAGCGAATAAGTGGTGTAAATTTACCCGAACATTTAGTAATCAAAAATCCGAAACTAGATACATTAGAGAAATAGTCTATGGAAAAAAGAGAGCCATAACTTACTGGGAAATAACCACAGACCCAAAAACTATGCCAGAGAATGGAACATCTTTTGTGATGACTAATTTGAAAGGTAATCTCAAGAAAATCTTGGGAGATTTGTATGGATTAAGAACATGGGGAGAGTATGCTTTTCGTCAGTGTAAACAAGAATTAGGATGGACAGATTACCGTTTTACTAAGTTTAAGGATATCGAAAAATGGTGGGAAATGATTTTTTGTGTACACCATGATTAGTTTAAATTATCCAGCTTTTTTATCTTTAAATAAATCGACAGAAGTGGCCAATAAGGTGACAGTTGCTGATGATATCCAGGTGAGTAATCATCAACAATGGAATCATAAAGGTGGATGGAAGAATGTGTTAAACAATTTTCGTTTACTGATTCAACCCATCATAATTTTATGGATTATTTTTCCCGGGTTAGATATTTTGCCTAATAGTAACTTATTGCTGGGATTAAATCAGCTAATTAGTGAAATTAATCAATATCAATTATTTTTTTATTCTGGATAATCTGGCTTATTTGTTAATCATTGAATTCGGAAAGTGACAGAAGAGGGATATCGTGACCAACAATGAATTCCTTAGTCCCCAGCAGCAGATGCTGGAAGACCTCATGGCTATCATCGACTGCTTCTTTTGTCGGCTGTACGGTTTGCGTCGGTATCTCCAAGCGATTCAAGAAAAAATCAACAAAAACCTTGATAGTCCGGACGATTGTGCGAAAGTAGAAATGGAAGTACAAGTTTAGGTCGAAACTCCCATGTTTGGAATCAAGCGCGAACTCAAAGTCAACAACAAGGAAGCCAACTGGCTATCTCAATGTGCAGGGTTCTCTCGGTTCGTTTATAACTACGGACTTGGAATTATGAAATCATCATGGGAGTTTGAAGACATCAAAGCTTCCGATTCCAAGAGGTTGAACACAATTAAGAAGGTGTTCAACAATGTGACTAAGAAGAATCCTGATTTTGCTTGGTGCAATAAGTATCCAGCTAGGATTTACCAAAATGCGTTTCGGAATCTAGCTAAAGCCTTTAGTTGGTGGCGTAACCCAAAGATTAAAGCTCAAATGCCTAAATTCAAGAAGAAACGCCATCAGTGCAGTTTTACCGTTGATGATTCAAACGGAAAACGGTTGGTAAAAGCTGGGAAGACCATCAACATCCCAACAATGGGGACGTTCAGATTAAAGGAGGCTATTCCTTACGATTGCATTTCCCAAACATTTACTATTTCAAGAGAAGCAGATAACTGGTTTGTATCTTTCAAAGTCGATGCTTGCCCAATGCCAGCGATGAAACACACTCAGCAAAAAGTCGGAATTGACCTAGGTGTTAAGTGTTTTGCGACTTTGTCCGATCGCACCAAGATTGAAATGCCCAAATCGATAAAGAAAGCGAAAATCAAGCAATCGTTGCTACAGTGGCGCAATCGTAAAAAGGTGTTAGGCAACGGTCAGACAAAGACCCAACCCAGTCAGAATGCTCAGAAATACTATCAAAGACTGAGGAAGCAACACAAACACATTGGGAACATTAGAGAGGACTTTTTGCAAAAGCAAACCACCATGTTAGCGCAGACCTATCAAGAAATCAAGATTGAGGACTTGAACCTGTCTGGGATGCTGGCTAATCATAAGTTAGCTGAAGCCATCGCCTTACTGGGATTCTATCGGTTTTCAGAGTTGCTGACCTACAAGCAAGAATTCCACGGGTTCAAACTAACCCTGGTAGACAGGTGGTTTCCCAGTTCAAAAACATGCCACAAGTGTGACCACATACAGGATATGCCGTTGAGGGAACGGGTTTATGTGTGTGGCAGTTGTGGAAACATTGAAGACCGGGATTTGAACGCAGCGATTAACATAGAGCGTTGGGAACCAGGTAACAGAACACTGTCGATGGCAATCGATCAAACGCCTGTGGACTAGAAGTAGCCGACTACCTAGGATGAAACAGGAATTGAACATCAAACCAAATGTCTAGGTTTGTGTAAGATTCATGATGCAGTTAAGCTAGCATCAACCAGATGGACAACTTCAAGGAGAAGTTTTATATGGGAAGCGAAGGTAATCTGATCGATGCAGCTTGGCAAGCCCTGGAAGATTCGATTATCTCTTATCAAGGTAATCCGGTGGGCACAGTAGCGTCGAAAGACCCGGATATGGAAGCCCTGAATTATGACCAGTGCTTTACGCGGGATTTCGCAGTGTCGGCTATGGCATTGCTGATGAAGGGCAAGGCAGAAATTGTGCGCAATTTCTTGATCGAAACCCTAGGGCTT
The DNA here is from genome assembly GCA_011524395.1 of Moorena sp. SS36440bin_2. Classification (GTDB taxonomy): domain Bacteria; phylum Cyanobacteriota; class Cyanobacteriia; order Cyanobacteriales; family Coleofasciculaceae; genus Moorena. Next base: position 26,352 of record WTKN01000118.1, on the reverse strand, counting down.
CAAAGCCGTGAAAAGCATATGGATTGCTTTAAGGCGGGTCAAGGATTGATGCCAGCAAGTTTTAAAGTAATACAGAAGAAGGAACAGGAGTATTTAGGGGCGGATTTTGGGGAACATGCGATCGCACGAGTTGCTCCAGTAGATTCTGGCTTATGGTGGTTGCTGATTTTAAGGGCTTATGTCAAGGCAACTGGTGATCAAGCTCTTGCCCACCAGACAAGGTTCCAACGGGGAATCAAATTAATTTTAGATCTGTGTCTGACTAAACGATTTGATCTGTTTCCCACCATGTTGGTTCCCGATGGTGCTTTCATGATTGACCGACGGATGGGAGTTGATGGGTATCCGTTGGATATTCAAGCCCTATTCTACACTGCGTTGCAGGCAGCGAGTGAGTTGTTGTTGCCAGAGGATGATTACGTTCCTGTGGTCAAGGAGCGCTTGGGTCATCTGACTTTTCATATTCGAAATTACTATTGGTTGAATTTAGACCGCCTCAAGGAAATCTATCGCTACGATGTGGAAGAGTTCGGTGAAGCGGCAACTAATAAGTTTAATGTCTATGCTGACACTATTCCTGATTGGCTAATGCAATGGTTGCCAGATTCAGGGGGATATTTTGTGGGTAACCTTGGACCAGGGCGGATGGATTTTCGCTTTTTTGCCCAAGGTAATTTAATGGCAATTATTACTTCCCTAGCTAATGAAGAACAATCCCAAGCCATTATGGACTTGATCGAGCAACGGTGGGAGGATTTAGTGGGAGAAATGCCCATGAAAGTTTGTTTTCCGGCTTTGGAAGGTCGCGATTGGCAAATTATCACAGGTTGTGATCCCAAAAATACTCCTTGGTCTTACCATAATGCAGGGAGTTGGCCGTTCTTGTTGTGGGAATTAGCAGCAGCAGCACAAAAAACAGGGAAATCTGAACTGGCTCGTAAAGCCATAACCATTGCTTCCCAATGCCTGCTTAAGGATAACTGGCCAGAGTACTATGATGGTAAAAATGGTCGCCTGATTGGCAAGAAAGCCAGGAAATTTCAAACCTGGACAATTGCTGGATTATTAGCAGCACAACAGTTGATAGATAATCCAGAACATCTTAACTTAGTCAGTTTTGAGGACACTGCTGTTATGATTTGCTCTATGGATATTGCGGAAATTGTTGCCATGAACAAATAACTTTAAATTAATTTAAACTAACTTAAACTAAATTAAACTAACTTAAAATTGGTACTAACCAAGTACCAATTTTAAGTTAACAATTGCAAAAACTACCAAGTACCAAGTACCAATGACTAATGACTAATGACTTGGGACGATAAATTTTAAGAGCAGCAGTTCATCAACCGTTGGGATGCTGCCCATGAGCTCAAAACTACCCCCAGTTGGATCCGACAATTAGTATGGGCGGCTGACCAATTTATAGTCAACCGCCCGTTAGTAGATGCACCTGATGATAAAACGATTATCGCAGTGTATCCTTGGTTTGGGGATTGGGGGCGTGATACCAAATCCGGTTCCCATACCCCCCTTATCCGCATAGCCATAGATTCCTGGCATAAAAAGATACCGGATCAGGTAAGGGGAGCTATCAGTTCTTTATCTATGCTTACTCCCGTTGAATCCAGTGAATTCACTGAATCTACTGAACTTGCGCCGGATTACATCAATAAATCGACCCGTAGCAACGTCCATCGAATCGTGCTGTAGGACGGGTTTGCGTCCTAAGGGAGGTGAAAATAAAGCAACCAATTGATCGTATTGAGGCTTTCAACCAATCCCCAATGGCAAGAAACCCTAGATTGCCCGCCGCAACTGCCAGGGTGAATAATGCGGTGGCATTGGGCTTGACTATGGCGCTGCCGAAGCAGTGCGCCGACTATCTGGTAGGTAGGCTTTGGCTGCGACAATGGCAGGTTGAGACATCTAAAGATCCCTATCACAGACGGCTTCAATATCAGATCAGTTCCTCAATTAGAATGAAATAGCCCTGTTATAGAACCAATTTGGTATGATACTATATTGCCAATTGGCTGGCGAATGTTAATAAAATCAACTTCGTTGTCTAAGCAGGGTAAACCCATCTAATTTAGTAGAAATGGTAACAGAAAAAAATATCATTAACTCAATTTTTTGGGGAAATTCGAATAAATCCCATCCTAAAGCAGTTTTTTTGTTCAAAGTCAACGAATTTTCCCCTGACTTTGAACAAAAATCAAAGTCGAATTTGCGTACGTAACCAGAATGTAGAGTACTGTCAAATCGACCTTGGATAACACGGCCAATAATTGAGAATGAATTGGGCTTATTGAGAATCCACCGGGTGATTAGAGATTTTTGATACTATTGTTTACTGTTTAACTGTAAATTTTGATACAAATTTAGATGCGTTTACCCTGGTTGTCTAAGTCTCCTTACTTAACAAATAAATATATGCAATCTTCCATTTTTGATAAATCAGAACAATTTGATATTTATAGGAATGTTCTCTTAGAGCAGGGGAAAATTATACAACTCAGCACAGAACTGGATAAACCTTCTCCTTTTTATTTTGGTTACAACATTCAAGATAAGTTGTTATCAAAGCTAGAAGAATATAATTTTGACAAGATTTTCTTTTTTACCGAACCCCATTTATTTGAGCTTTACGGCAAAGAATTATACGAGCAAATTACCAAAAAAAATTCCTGTACATTAGAATTTCTTCCTTGTGGAGAGAAGTGTAAGTCCTTTTCGATATTAGAAGAAGTTTGTGAAAACTTGATTGCAAAAGAGGTATCTAAAAAGTCGATTCTATTAGCATTTGGCGGTGGAACTGTTGGAAATATTGTTGGTTTAGTAGCTGGAATGATTTATCGGGGTATTCGTTTTATTGAAGTCCCGACAACTATGACGGGACAAACTGACAGTACACTAAGTAATAAACAAGCTATTAATAGTAAAACAGGCAAGAATCATTTCGGAATCTACCATGCACCTATATTTATCTGGGCAGATACACAATATCTAAAAACAGAACCCGATTTCTCTAAGCGCAGTGGTATCATCGAAGGAATTAAAAATGGATTTATATCTGATGCCAAATTTTTAAATTACTTGGAAGAAATTATTAATCCTGATGTTAAATTTACGGAAGAAGAATTATATCAATTAAGTTTCAAGATAATTATTTCAAAGTTAGAGATAATCAAGCAAGATCCAAGTGAGAAATTTTATGGAATTATTCTTGAGTATGGTCATACCTTTGGTCACGGCATTGAATGGCTTGCAAAGGGAAAAGTCTCTCATGGAGAAGCTGTTTCCTTCGGCATGAAAATTGCTGCCGAACTTGGTAAAGAACTGGGATTAATTTCGCAAGAAGATGTGAAACGACACTACCATCTAATTGAAAATAAACTTGGTTTTAACAATCCCTTTCCTACTGGGATTACTACTGAAAAACTTATGGATGCCATGATTGCAGATAACAAAAAGACAGGCAGGGAACTACGCTTTGTGTTATTGGATAAAGTAGGTCAATGTTACAATCCTGAAGGAGATTTTCTGGTAACAGTTGACCAAGAATTAGTGAAAAAAGTTGTTGAAAGCTTTATCTCTAAATCCTGACGGGGTGACATGAAAGCTAAAATGTAGCCAGAATAAGCGTTTGAGCTCTTAGCCCTCGTAAATAATACTCCAGTTTATTGCGATTTAACCTCATTAATTCCTTAACTAAATCCCAACATGACTCCATAAAACTCACCCAATTTTGGCCATATAAGCCGATATAAAAGCTGCTGTGTCTCCTTTCTATACGTCCATACTCTTTAAGCAGGTGCACAAAATTAATTACACATTTTAAAATCCTCAAAGCCTTTCAGGTTAAGGCTTACAGAGATTGGCAGTAGGAAATTAATTCTGTGTAGGTGCTTAACTCGACCAACATATTTTTGTACACCTTTATTTTTGATATCTTGCCCTTTAAAAGTCGCCCAACTATAGGCAATTGCTACAATTAAAATTAAAGAGATTAACCGATCTCCATAAAGATTAGTATCCTCGCGCGTTGTAGCCACCACTTTTAAAATCTCTAAACATTTCTTCTTCTCTTGGTGCGCGTTCCCTAGGTCGGGAAACCCGACCGGGGTCGCACCGCTATATTAAAACGTTTTTTATAAGTCAGGATAGCATCTTCAAGACCAGTTAAGTTTGTTAAAATAAACCAGCCCTCTTCTGTAGACCAACCGTGGAACTTCCGTTTCCATTTACACGCTATATTAAAACCACCAATTTGATAAGTTTTCGTGACTTTTACACCCTGGATAAACAAAGAAAAGCCTGGTTTTAATCCTAAATTTTTTAAGTCTGTCCAAACTTTTTTTTCTATTTCCACAAATTCAGATTTTCTTAATCTTAAACAAAACTGTACAGACTTCTTTCTTAGCCAGTCGGCTAACTTGACAGAACAAAATTCTCTATCTCCCAATACCACAGGTTGATAATTTTTAAATAAGCGATGCAGCGCGGTCATGGGGGTTCCCCCCATGACCGCGCTGCATCAAGACAGGGTAAAACTTTCTCGAATATTTCAATTTGTTCCTTCAAGTTACTTGAGCCTAACTTAGGTAACAATTGCCAATATATAGGGATAGCTCTTTTGTCATAAACGAGGCTAATCATTATTAAATTTATTCGTGCCCAACTGGTTCTATCAATCACTAAATATAAAACGTCTTGACCAGAAAAATTTTGACTTAACCAACTAGTGATAATGGGAAACCACAGTTGCTCAATGTTAAGTATTGCCAAGGAGAGAAATCTTTGTATTTTTTTTCGTCTACTCTCAAATAAAATTGGTATAGGTAAAGCGGTTGCTAATTTTTATAGGCTAACTTCTTTGATATTTTGTAAAAGATTAATTAACAGATAACAAAGCAAGTATTCAGAACGTACTAGTTTATTAACAAGCGTGTATTTGGTACAATAGAGGTATCATTTTCAGCTTTATTGGTCTTATTGAAAATTACTGACCTATCTTTTTTTACCATAATTTGGTAAAATTATTACCCCACATGGGTTTTGGGGCGCTTGTCGCCCCCCCAGCTCTAAATCAAAAAAATCCGCCATGTTCACAGAAGATAAATATGCTAAAGATTTTACCATGTAGTTTTTTCAAAAAACTGTTATTTTTTTGAGAATTTGAACCCTTACACTGTAAGGCTTAATTAAGTTCTGTTTTTAATTTTGTGTAACAATTGCTAAATAGCCAAAAAACTAGAAATATTAACAGAGGAATATCAAAATGAATACAACTACGGGAAGACACTTTCAAGTCGGTGAAAAAGAGAAAATAGCTCAATTAACTAGAGATTACGGAGTAGAAACCGATGAAAGGAATATAGATTGTTATAGCGGTATTGGCATTGAAGGTTGGTGGGGAGAACAGGGATTGCATCCAGGACTTCATCAGATGAATCCCATTCGAGGAGAATTTGTAATTAATCTGTTAAAGCAATACCAAATATCCAATTCTCATCAGATTATTGAAGTTGGTTGTGGAGGCGGTATTTTTTGTGAATATATTTCTAAACGAGGATACAATGTGCTAGGTATTGATATCTCACCTGGAGCAGTAAGTGTTGCACAAGAACACGCATCAATGAATAATTTGACAGCAAATTATCAAACTGCAAGTGTTTATGAACTACCTTTTGCTGATGAAAGTTTTGATGTTGTTATGTCAAGTGACTTTCTTGAACACATAGAAGATTTAGAAACGGCAATTTATGAAATGATCAGAATACTTAAACATAATGGTCTGTTTATTTTTGATACTATTTCCAGAAGTGAGAAAGCTGTACAAAATTTTATGAGTTTAGAATCTCAAGGTATAATCCCACCAGGAACACATGATCCTCTTCTCTTTGTTCAACCAGAAGAACTAGAGACTTTGGCAACAAAATCTGGTCTTGAGTTTGCCAGAGACGAAAACAATCCTTATGGATTTTTGATTGAATCAATAGAATTTATAGATGGTAGTTTTCAATTGAAAAGTATTAAGCTAAAGGATAGTTTTAGTACTTATATTGGATATGGAATTAAAAAATATAGCAATTATCATAGTCATGATGAAAAAGCTTATCCTTTTAAGGCAGAAGGCAGAAGACAGAAGTAAGAAGGTTTTAAGGCAATAAGTGCCAATCAATAGTGTACCTCATAGCTATGAGGTACACTATAATACAGCTAAATAACATTAATTAACAAACATCTTAAAAATGTACCCTATATTAAATCTAACTGCCCCGATAAATGGGTTGAACCATTGTGGACACATTGGTCATATTGTCAGGGATTTCCCAGAAATTTGTCGTTTGGCTGATAAATATCAATTCGAGGGAGTTAATATTGACTTAACTGGGCTTAACTCATTCAAGATATTTCAATATAAACAAATTATGAATCAGTTTGGTTTAAAACCTGTATCATTTGGTCTTCCTCTAGACTTATTTAGCAGTCAAAAAGATTTTGAGCAGAAACTTCCTATCTTTGAACTCCAAGCTAAACAAGCTAATGAAATAGGTTGTAATTTAACTTTATGTTATCTTCCTCCTTTCTCTAATGAAATCAACTTCAATGATTTATTTATTCAAACTAGCAATAGATTGCGTGATCTTCACCCGATTTTAAAAGAAAATAATTTAAAAATTGGCTTTGAGTTTATCGGTCCCACGGAAACTAGACGGCATACAAAATATGATTTTATTCATACTATAGACGGTACTCGTGCTTTAATTGCCAGTGCAGGATTATATGGATATGGAGGTTTTAAACTTGATATTCATCACTGGCAAAATAGTGGGGCGAGTATATTAGATATCGAGCACCTAGATTTAGAATATATACTCTATGTAGAGTTGAATGACGGATTATGTGGTTATGATATTTTTACTATTCCTGAGTTTGATAGAGAATTACCGTTAGCTACTGGAGTAACAAAAATTGAAGAGTTTCTAACATCACTTTACAAAAAAGGATATAGTGGTCCGATTGCTGTAGAACCTTGGAATAAAACGATTCAAAATATGTCCTTAGAAGATGCTACGAAAGCAGTGAAAGAGTCTTTCGATAAAACTCAAGCATTAATTAAGAATTAGGTAAGATGATATATCTATATAGCATTTGGAACTAGACACATCATACCCATAAGAGGTACTTTCATGAGCAAAACTAATGGTTGTGGGTGTCATGAAAGTAGATGGTCACGGGCAAGCAAAAATACTTACTCAGGAAGAAATCCAATTACTTTTTACTGAAGGTTTAACTTGTATTCGTGACCATGCTTTATTTGGAATCTATCTTTATAACGCTTGCCGTATCCGAGAATAAAGCTAGACCGTAGACTGGATCAACGAAGCAGCTCTCATTTTTCAAATTTAATCGGTTGAGGAAATAACGCTGCCAGCATTTTAGATATTCTGATTTACCTGCACCAACTCAGCCGCCCACCCCCCAGCCCTCACAGGGGTAGGTTTTTTACATTTGGGTCGGGAGTCGGGAGTCGGGAGTCGGGAGTCGGGATAAGAAATTTGAGTGTACCTCGTAATAATTGATAATTGGTAATTTATGATTGGTAATCAATTATTGGTAATTAGTAACTGATCAAACTATACTTAATTGCATTCAGACCTTCAACATTTAACCAACTAACCTTAAACCAACTAACCTTCAACCTTAAACTAACTAACCTTAAACCCAATAACAAGTAACCTTAAAACCTGACAAAGCTTTAACCCTAAATCCTGTGTCTGAGTTATGACTGAAGAATATCAAAGACTCGAAGAAGCTCGAAATCACATTATCCACTGGAAACGCTGGGGGCCTTACCTAAGTGAGCGACAGTGGGGAACAGTACGGGAAGACTATAGCCCGGATGGACAAGCGTGGGATTATTTTACCCATGACCAGGCGCGATCGCGTACTTACCGTTGGGGCGAAGATGGTATTTTGGGTATTTGTGATGATCAACAGTATTTGTGTTTTGCCCTAGCGTTATGGAACGGCAAAGACCCGATCCTTAAAGAACGGATTTATGGTTTAACGGGCACTGAAGGTAATCACGGGGAAGATGTTAAAGAGTATTATTTTTATCTAGATAGTACTCCTACCCACTCCTACATGAAGGGATTGTACAAATATCCCCAAGCGGAGTTTCCCTATACTTGGCTAGTCGAGGAAAACCAACGTCGGGGAGCGCTTGCACCAGAGTTTGAACTGCTCGATACAGGGGTATTCCAGGAAAATCGTTACTATGATGTATTCCTAGAGTATGCCAAAGCCTCGGCGGAGCAAATTTTAATCCAAATTACTGCGATTAATCGAGGACCAGATCCTCAAACTCTCCATATCTTACCTACTCTCTGGTTCCGCAATACTTGGTCTTGGAATCCTAATGCTCCCAAACCGTTAATCAAGGTTGCTAAATCTGATCAGCAATTCAGTGTGCTGGAAGCCTCCCATCCCACATTAGGACAACGGTGGTTTTACTGTGAGGGTTCACCAGAATTATTAGTTACTGATAACGAAACCAATTATCAGCGCTTGTTTGGGGTAGAAAATCAGTCTGCCTATGTTAAAGATGGCATTAACAACTATGTGGTTCAGGGTGACAAGAATGCCGTCAATCCTAGCAAAGTCGGCACAAAAGTGGCTCCCCATTACGAATTTACTATTGCTCCTGGGGAGACTCGGGTGATTAAGCTGTGGCTGAGTGATGCTCCCAATATCCTCCAACCCTTTGGCAGTGAGTTTTCACAGATTATTGCCACCCGTCGCTCAGAAGCGGATCAGTTTTACCATGCGATCGCTGAAAGCGGGGCTGAGGCCTTTGGCCACGCTACGCGAACGCCCATCGCCTTTGGCGCGGCTGAGGCCTTTGGCCACGCTACGCGTTCGCGTAGCGTCGGCTTTGCCGAAACGCCGATCGCACCACCCGGAATCAATGATGATCACCGTAATATTCAGCGTCAAGCCTTCGCAGGACTATTGTGGAGTAAGCAGTATTACTACTACGATGTAGACACCTGGCTCAAGGGTGACCCCAATCAACCCCCACCTCCACCAGAACGGCTAAAAGTCAGGAATCAGCAATGGAATCATCTCAACAATGCCGATATTATTTCTATGCCCGATAAATGGGAATATCCCTGGTTTGCGGCATGGGATTTGGCATTCCACTGCATCCCCTTAGCAATGATTGATCCAGATTTTGCTAAGAATCAACTTGACTTAATGACGCGAGAGTGGTCTATGCATCCCAATGGGCAAATTCCCGCCTATGAATGGAACTTTTCAGATGTCAATCCTCCCGTGCATGGGTGGGCAACCTGGCAAGTTTATCAGCTGGAAAAACAGTTGCATGGAACAGGCGATCGCCTGTTTTTAGAACGGGTCTTTCAAAAGCTTCTGCTTAACTTTACCTGGTGGGTTAACCGCAAAGATTTCGACGGCAACAATGTATTTGAAGGAGGGTTTTTAGGCTTAGATAATATTGGAGTATTTGACCGCAGTTCAGACTTGCCAAGCGGAGGGTATATTGAGCAATCCGATGGCACCAGCTGGATGGGAATGTACTGTCTTAATATGCTCACTATTGCCCTAGAATTAGCGTTAGAAAACCCTGTCTATGAAGACATGGCTACTAAGTTTTTTGAACACTTCCTCTACATTGCCGCTGCGATGAATAATATTGGTGAAGATGAGACGCAATTGTGGGATGAAGAGGATGGTTTTTTCTATGATGTTCTCCACTTACCTAATGGGGAACACTTGCGCCTGAAAGTACGGTCGATGGTAGGGTTAATTCCTCTATTTGCCGTCACTACTATAGAACCAGATACCCTCAATAAACTTCCGGGTTTTAAAAAACGATTGGAGTGGTTTATTCAACATCGCCCTGATCTCAAACGCAATGTTGCTTGTATGGAAACTCAGGGAGTAGGGGAAAAGCGGATGCTTGCTCTATGTTATATGACTGTTGGAAAAGTGCTAGAAAGTGATAAATTCCGCCGGATTCTGAGCAAGTTATTGGATGAAAATGAGTTTTTAAGTGACTATGGTATCCGAGGCATTTCTAAGTTTCATAAGGATAATCCTTATCGATTTTATGTCAATGATCATGAACATCGTGTAGACTACGAACCTGGTGAATCTAGTAGTGGGTTATTTGGTGGAAATTCTAACTGGCGTGGTCCGATTTGGATGCCCCTTAACTATCTCTTAATTGAATCATTACAAACGTTTCATTACTATTTAGGAGACACCTTTAAAGTGGAATGCCCGACAGGGTCAGGTAATCTGATGACCCTTGGCGAAGTTTCTGTAGAACTATCCCGGCGTCTGATTAGGATTTTCCAAAAAAATCAATCCAGTCATCGTCCTATTTATGGCAAAATAAATCAATTTCAAAGTGATCATAATTGGAACAATTTAATTTTATTCTATGAATATTTCCATGGCGATAGCGGCTTAGGAGTTGGAGCAAGCCACCAAACTGGTTGGACTGGATTAATTGCCAAACTGATCCAACAATGTGCTGACTATAGTGGGTAAGCATATGCGCTAGTTGAGGTGCTACTTGATGTGCTATCAGCTATTAGCTATCAGCTATCAGCTTAAGCTTTAGATCCGATGCGTCGAAGCCTGTGCCACAAATAGAAGCCTGTGCCACAAAGCACCTCAAGTAGCGTGGCCAACGGCCAAGAGCTTTTACCCATACTTTCAATTATCATTAATCTCGAACTATTAAATTCTACCTTTTGAGGTTTATTTTAAGCTCACGGCTGACGGCTGACAGCTGACAGCTGACGGCTGATAGCTTACTTATTACCCATTACCTATTATCCATCCAAAAAATATTCGACTATAAACACTACCGCGCACCACTTGACATGATATGATTCACTGAAACTTTGGTATTGTCAACGTCTATGTCAAGTTTAATTGCTAAAATAACAGATTGGTTGAATAGGATTCCAGGGCGTGGTTACTTATTGATCGCTATCCTGATTTTTGCAGCAGCAAATTCGGTGATTCGTAAGTTGACTGACCTGGGTGCAGATAATTTAATTGATGGTAGAAATCCTATTTCCTTCTGTAATGTTTTGTTTGTTGGCAATCTATGCGCGTTGCTAGGGTTGATTGCTATTTATGGAAGACAGTGGAATTTTCGAGCCCTAAGACAACTTTCTGTAACAGATTGGTTAGGGTTACTGGGTGTCGCAGTTTTGTCAGGAGCACTGGCACCATCTTTGATATTTATCGCTCTTGAGCGCACTGCTGTTAATAATGTAGTGCTGATTGGACGCATTGAGCCTCCTCTTGCTTTGGCTTTGTCAGTTTTACTGCTCAAAGAACGGGTAAATCGTTGGGTGATAGCTGGTGCGATTATTTCATTTATTGGTGTAATCCTGACGATTGTGCTTCAGCCTCCCCAGGAAAACATGATTAATATGGGTGGAGGCTTTAGGATTGGTGTCGGTGAATTGATGGCAGCAGTAGGAGCGATCGCATTAGCAATTTCTACCATTATTAGTAAAGTGAAGCTGCGGCAAATCCCTCTGGGAATCTTTACGGTGTTCAGAACCGCTACAGGTACGGTCATTTTCTTTGTTGTGGTGATTAAGTTATTTGGAGTAGGTCACTTTATGGATGCTTTCTCACCGTTTGTCTGGCAATGGATGATACTCTATGGGGCTGTGATTGTGGTAGGGGGTCAACTCTGTTGGTTTAAGGGTTTGAAGACTACTACTGCATCCGATGTTTCTCTCGCCAGTTCCTTTAGTCCGGTAGCAGGCATTTTAGCAGCTTACTTGATTCTTTCAGAAGTACCAACAATAGCTCAGTATATTGGTGGTGCTGTAATTATTTGCGGCATTGTCCTGAATCAAATTGGTATTTCTCGCAAAGTTCCTAAAACTGATACTATGATTGTGGAAAAATCGACGAAAGAAATGGAAGTTGGGTTTAAAGGCGTATAAATTATCGTAAATAATACAAAAATGGATGTTAATAAAAACGAAATTTTAACGTTTATTTAACCATTAAATTAAAACTTATTAAACCTTAAATATGGGAAATTTTTAACCTTGACTTACATCAGCATCACCACAGATCGATTGGAACTTATTGCCGGTACACCAGAACTGGTGCAATCAGAAATGACTTCCTCACGGTTTACTGCTTTAATTGATGCCCGCATTCCAAAAGCTTGGCCCCCAGAAGGTCATCATCCTGGCACCATGGGATTTACTGCACAACGGTTAGGGGAGGGTTCGGATCAGATTGGTTGGTGGTGCTGGTATTTTGTTCTTCTAGACAAGAACAAAAATGAACGAGTATTAATCGGTATTGGTGGTTTTAAGGGACAAGCTAACCCTGATGGAATGGTAGAAATCGGCTATTCTGTGCTACCAGAGTTTCAAAGGCTTGGATACGCTACGGAAGCAGTGAAGGCACTGATCAGTTGGGCATTTTCCCATGTCACAATTGAGGGCGTGATCGCACAGACATTACCGGAATTGATTCCATCTATCAGAGTTTTGGAAAAAAATGGATTTATTAAGATTGATGGAGATTCTAAACCTGGAGTGCTTAACTTTTTGCTATCGCGTCATAATTTTGTCAATCTTTAGAAGTATTAACATGCTTATGTTACTAGTTATATAGATGTAACTATAGAGATTTAAATATGGAGATTTCAGCCAAATTTGCTGAAAGAGTTACCGACCGTTTGATGGCTGGGATATTAACGTTTCCTGATGGTCAAGCTTGGGTAATTGTAGTTATCTTAATTATGATTTATGGTTTAATTGCTTTACCGATTGGTTTACGTAATGGCTTTCTGCAACTGGATCAGAAATTACTTACTATTGATAATTCCCAATTATTTCCCTTATTCAGCAAAACTGATCTAAATGGTGTTAATGTCAAAACCTCTTGGCATCCAGTGCTAAAGATTATGATAACTACTCTGTTTACCCCAGCAATACTTGAAGAGATATTTTTCCGGGTTTTATTATTACCTCATCCCTCAGAAAACCCTTCATTAATTTCACTATATGCTTGGTCTACAGTCAGTTTAGTCATTTTTGTTATCTATCATCCGCTTAATGCTATAACCTTCTATCCTGCAGCACGGAAAACATTTTTAAAGCCTATATTTCTCTTTTTAGCTACGCTTTTGGGAATTATTTGTACTATTGCTTATCTTCAAAGTGGCTCCATGTGGACAGCGGTCGTCATTCACTGGTTATTTGTTGTGATCTGGCTGATTGGCTTGGGTGGCAAAAGCAGACTTTTGTAACTAAAGCGAACAGCGATTAGTGCTACGCGCACAGCGCTTTTCATAACTATAAGGTACATAGGATTTTTTCCCTATTCCCTGTTCCCTGTTTCCTGTTCCGTGCTCCCTGTTCCCTGTTCCCTTTACTATCACACTGACACACTCAGAACTTAGTCAATTTAATGAACACTGAACTATTTGCGATTATTGCCCTATTTATCCTCGGCTTTGGTTTAATTTCTGGGCGCATTGAGAAAAGTGTGATTACTCCACCGATGGCTTTTGTTATCTTTGGAATTTTATTGAGTCCGCCATTGTTGGGTTTATTGAATCTGGAGGTAGAGCATGAGCTTGTTCGGATAATTGCTGAATTTACGTTGATTTTGGTTTTGTTCACTGATGCTTCTCGGATTAATCTTAAACTGTTGCGTCGAGACTACAATTTACCGGTACGTCTGTTAGGTATTGGTCTACCGCTGACAATTATCCTAGGAACAATTTTGGCAGTACTGTTGCTTGGAGGTAGGTTAGAATTTTGGGAAGCAGCAGCGTTGGCAACAATTCTGGCTCCCACTGATGCGGCTTTAGGACAAGCCGTGGTCAGCAGCCCTCGTGTTCCGATTTGTATTCGTCAATCCCTCAATGTTGAAAGTGGTTTGAATGATGGTATTTGTTTACCGATTCTATTAATTTTTCTCTCCTTAGCTGGAACAATGGAAGGGACGGGAACAGCAAGCTTTTGGTTTCGCTTTGCTGCAATGCAAGTGATTCTCGGGCCAATCGTTGGGGTAGCAGTTGGGTATATTGGCGGTTGGTTGGTGTCACAGAGTGTTCGCTACAAGTGGATTACTCATAGTTTTGAAGATTTATCGGTATTAGGACTGTCCTTATGTGCTTATGCGATTGCAGAATTAGTGGGGGGAAATGGTTTTATTGCCGCGTTTTGTGCTGGCTTGACCCTAGGGAATACAGCTCCATTAATTTGTGATTGTTTGTATGAGTTTGGAGAAGCAGAGGGACAGTTGCTGGTGCTGCTGATTTTTATGATTTATGGCTCAATGATGGTGTTTCCTGCTCTCGATAATGTCAATTGGCAAATGGTATTATACGCCGTTGCTACTCTGACCATTGCTCGGATGCTAGGGGTTGCTATTAGTGTGATTGGTATGAAGTTGCGTTGGTATACTATCTTATTTCTGGGCTGGTTTGGACCGAGGGGAGTGGCTTCAATATTGTATGGTTTACTAATTTTAGAGGGGGATGGAATTCAGGGTAGTGAAGTGATGTTTAGCACTATGGTAGTAACTGTATTGATTAGTGTTTTTGCTCATGGTTTAACGGCTTTTCCAGGAGCTAACTGGTATGGTAAGTGCATGGCAAGGTTTAAAGCTACTCATCAGATCCCAGAATTGATGCCACGGTCGGAAATGCCTGTTCGTTTGTCTTGGCGCAAATGATAGGGAGTAGGGAGTAGGGAGTAGGGAGTAGGGAGTAGGGAGTAGGAAGTAGTTTTGGACTTTTGCAAGGGGTCTTATTAGTAGACTATTAATTCTAACAGTAACCGAAGTCATTATAGCTTTTGAGAAGCACCGAAAATCAGCTAAAAAACCTTAAACATTATTTGAAGCATGATAAAGATTATTCAACCAAATAACTTTAAACGTTTAACCTTAAACCTTCAACCAACTAACCTTAACCATTTTTAAACCTTCAACATTAAACCTTCAATCAACTAACATTAAACCTTTTATATCACAAAATTACTAGCATCATGTAGCTCAACAACATCAACATCTTCGAGAACAATAAATATCTGACTTCCATCTGAGTTGCTATTTAAAGAAGGAAACGGAAACTCTTGTTCTAATTCCCTTAAAACCCCTTGATAATTGCTGTCATACGAGCCATTTTTTTCAAACAAAACAACAGCAGTATTGTCCTCTGAAGCAAAACTCAGAAAGCCCTGATTAATCGCATCCGCATAATTAGCAACTGTAATTCCGTTATTATTAAATAACTCAGTAAGAACAATTTTGTCACTTCCCACTTCAAAGTCGGTGATCTGATCGCCAGCATCTCGCTGTGAGGTGTACACAAACTGATCATTACCACCACCACCAGTCAGCAGATCTCGACCTTGGAAACCAGTGATAATGTCATTGTTATCAGTACCATTCAGCTGATCACTACCTGCTGTGCCATTGATAATAGTTGGCTCAGCTAAGGTAATGGGAGCCAAAATTAAGTCATTGTCCGTAGCTTCCTCAGCAAATTCACTCTTGGCATCGACAATTGGTAAGGTTTCCGTATGCGTTATTTCTGGGGTTAAGTTAGCGGATGTAGGAGTAATTGGTTCAGTAAACTGGAGTTCAAAGTTACCGAAACTGTAGCTAAGTACCCCTGTTACAGTACCGAGCTCGTCACCCACATTAACGATAGGAGAAGTGCCATTAAATAGAGTATCATCAATCTGAATTCCCCCCAGATTGAAGTCACTGTCACTAATAGCAATGCCATCACCTGGAACAGCCCAAATTTCACCAAAGCTATTGGTGGCAGAAACCGCTACAGCATTATTGATTTGCACCCGCATCCCTTCTAGGCTTTCATAGAAGTCAATGCTGTCAGTAGATTCATTATTATCAACAGTTTCTGTAGATAGTGTACGGTCTTCACCGATAACCACTGCAGTAGGTAAAGGGTTGTTCGATGATAAGACCCTAAAATTAGTCAGGTTAGTAATTTGAGTCAGGGTTAAGTCATTGGAACGGTTACTAGGCCGAAATTCTTCGATATCACCACTCACTTGCACCTCGTCACCGATGCTGACCGTAGGAGTAGAATCGGTAAAGACAAAAATTCCATCTGAGGTGGCATCATGATTATCTCCATAAGGGTCTTGTAGGTAGAAGCCGTTGCTCGCTACCCCAGTTACAATACCTGTAGTGCCGACAGACTGACCAACGAATGGTGAGATATGACCTTCACCTTGGATCTCGTATATGGAACGTATGATTAGATTTATCATATAGCTATCTTTCTGTTTATAACTAACTAGTAATCTCAGGGTGTTGTATTAGCTTTTTAACCAACGAATCTTTAGCTATTCGCTATCATGTCAGCGGTCACCTATCAGCATTCAGTAAATGTATGCAATCCCTGAGCAATAAACAGAGTATAAATTTTATTTATAAAGTCTGTATAGATGTTATTGATGATTTCTTTACAGATGCTTTTTTTACTGATAAATTATTGTTATAATTACCTCTATTGTAACGTTTATGTTTAATTGATAAAAAAATAATAAAGTATTCAATTATGATGGTAATTTATTTTTGTTTATATTTTGGGATTAATTGGCTGGTTGACTAGATTTTTATTTATCTAGCAAGACTTTTAAAAAAATTAATTGAATCAGAAAGGTATACCAGTTGACAAGTTACCTTTAAATGGTTAAAAAGATACACTCTAGTTGTAAGAATTCAGCGATTAGCTTGCTTCTGAGTGCGATTGCACTACGCGATCGCTTCCCACAACTCTCAAGCAGAGGGTTTATTCCGTAAGAGGTAGGTGGCTGTCGGGTCATTCATCCTAATTCTTTGGGGGTAGTATTAGTAGCCTTTCACCGATCAACTCGCTAAAAACAGATCCATATGATCTTGACTTTTTGACCAAAATCTGCAGTAGCATCTTATGTCAAGTCTTCCTCACAGCCGCCATACTGCAATGGCACTAAACCTCAGGCATTTTCTGTAGAGTGTGAGTATGGTGGCACAATAAAAAACATCCTCACCGATTGTAACCACGTAATCGAGCCATGAACATTCCACGGCTACACCCAAACACTATTGAAGCAGTTAAGGAACGGTCTGACATTGTGGATGTCATCTCGGAGCATGTGGTATTGCGCAAGCGTGGCAGAGACCATGTCGGTCTGTGCCCTTTCCATGAGGAAAAAACTCCCAGTTTCACAGTCAGTCCTTCTAAACAACTGTATTACTGCTTCGGCTGCCAAGCTGGAGGGAATGCCATTAAATTCCTGATGGAAATTGGGAAGCACTCTTTTTCAGATGTGGTGCTGGATTTGGCACAGCGCTACCAGGTGCCAGTCCAAACCCTCCAACCGGAACAGCGGGAGCAATTACAACGGCAACTGTCTTTACAAGAGCAACTCTACGAGATTCTGGCCTTAGCCACAGCTTTCTATCAACATGCCCTCAGACAACCCCAAGGACAACAAGCCCTAGAGTACTTGCGCGGTCAAAGGGGTCTGAGTGAGGAAACGATCATTACCTTCGCGCTAGGGTATGCTCCAGCTAGTTGGCAAACCATCTACCGCTATCTGGTGGAACACAAACGGAAGCCAGTGAAGCTAGTTGAGCAAGCGGGATTGATTAAGCCTAGGGACAATGGTGGGTATTATGATGGCTTTCGCGATCGCATTATGATTCCCATCCACGACACCCAAGGTCGAGTGATTGGCTTTGGTGGTAGAAGTCTCGGGGATGAGCAACCGAAATACCTCAACTCTCCAGAAACTCCCCTGTTTGATAAAAGTAAAACCCTCTTTGCCTTAGATCAAGCTCGTAATTCCATTACCAAGGAAGACCAAGCCGTAGTGGTGGAAGGATATTTTGATGCGATCGCACTCCATGCTGCAGGAATTACTAATATAGTTGCCTCCCTTGGTACGGCTTTTAGTTTAGATCAAGTCCGGCAACTATCGCGCTATACTGAATCGAAGCAAATTGTGCTCAACTTTGATGCGGATGCTGCTGGTACCACTGCGGCCCAAAGAGCTATTGCAGAAATTGCTAACCTAGCTTACCAAGGACTTGTCCAGCTACGGGTACTCAACCTACCGGATGGCAAAGATGCTGATGAATTCCTCAAATCCGCTCCTGACGCTACGGAAAAATACCAACAACTATTGCTCAATGCTCCCTTGTGGCTAGATTGGCAGATTAATCAACTCCTGATTGGCAAAGACCTCCAACAAGCCGATCAATTTCAGCAAGTCGCCCAAGCTATGGTTAAGTTACTAAAGCAACTGGACGACATTAATCAGCTCACTTATTATATTAACCACTGTGCTCAAATTCTCAGTCAAGGACAAGGGAAACTAGTATCTCTATACATAGAAAATTTCCAAACTCAACTCCAAAAAAACCTGAGAGCTGCCTTTAAGAAATCCTCACCTCGGTTAAAGAAACCGAAACAACAGGGTAATCAAGACTCAAACCTACCTGTTGGTAAAGAGCGCATCCTTTTAGAACGAGCCGAAGCCTTACTGTTACGGATTTATTTACACTGTCCGGACTATCGACAAACAATTATTGATACTCTAGACCAGGGAGATTTACTGTTTAGTCTTTCTCATCATCGATTCTTGTGGCAACAAATTATTGAACTGCAAGGGATAGGGACAGAGTTTCACACTACCACCCCTGAACAGCTAATTTCCCGTTTACAAGACCGGAGTTTACAATTTCCTAGGGAAATGACTCAAGTTGCCCATCTGTTTCATCTTGACGAAGCCTGTAAAGAAGATATTTTGCGAGCCCCGATGGTAATACAGGCAGCAGCAGCTTCTCTAGAAATAGTAGCCTTGGAAAAACATCGGCGCTATTGTTTAGAGCAATGGCAAAAAATTGACCTTAGTAATGATTGGCAAGGTAAGCAATACTATTGGCAGGAATGTCAAGATGCTAATCGTCGGCTTCTGGAATTAGAGAAGATACGTCAGGTTGGTATTTCAGAGCTATTAACTCTAAATTCACTATAAAATTGGCGTTGCTTCATAATGGAATGATTTGAAGAGTAGGTGCGCGCCTCCAAGGCGGCAAGGGATTGCTCGCGGCCTTGGGTCGCACCTGTGGAATGGGCATCAGGCGTCGAACAGGCATCTTGCCTGTTACTAATCAAAAATTAGAAAAAGCGAGAGAGTATCAAGATATCAATAATTGCGATGAAATCGATCATTATCTCTGTATCCTGCATTGTCTATGTTATTGTTGCTATTTCGATTTCCAGGGAATGTCTGAGGGTCAACCACGCACCGGAAAGAGTGAGGTCTTCCGTCCCGGAAATCTTTTGTCCCACCACCACAGACAAATTTTTCATTAATCGGTTGATCATTAATTGTGCCTTTTACCCGAAAACCGTAAGCACCGTCATGGGTAGGTTTGAACCAAGTATTATAACGGTTTTCAGTACGAAAGGCTTTTCGGAGTTCACCCTTGAGTTTGGCTTTACGAATTACCTGAGCATCAAATTTATCTTCTTTGAGATACAACACATAGACATCAAGATCTATTTTGTCTTCCTTGTCTGTGTCTACAGGAGAGTCATCAGCAGCATTGCGCAGAATAACATCAACCGCATTCACCACATCCTCAAAAGCTGGTTCGTTTTTAAAGCCCACAGTGACTTTATATGCTCCCACCACTCTTGTTTCATGAGCGCGGGCTGGGATTGCAGATAGCGCCATTATACCAATCAGTGCCGCCGTTTTACAGGCAGATTTAATGTGACGTATTGTCAAAGAAAGTGTCATAGAATAGATTTGAATAGTATCAACATACATTGCATTATTTATTGAAATCTATTTTTATCAATTATCTTATTAAATTTTGATTAAAATCATCTTTTAACCCTGATTCAGCACTTCAGGATTTAGTGTCCATAAAACACCGAAGCGGCAATGAAACAGCCCTGGGGCTAGGCAGGCGAAATTGGCTGTAATTGAAGGTAGCAGCTCTGAGTTCATCACAGGTGTTCCTCTGAGCAACAATGCCGGGAACTCTAAGACGAGACTAATCGGCCAGACAATTCCATGGAAAGCGATCGCATCCCCCAAGCCCAAAAAGCTAATGGCAAATCATGCTCGCACTACGGCACCAACCCCCTCAGACCAAGCCTACCAACAGACCGGATTTCACTAATGCAATTGGGATTAGTGGGATTACTCGAAGTCAGTAGTCTATGTTTATTCCTCGCCTCACCTACTAATGCCCAAATTACCCCAGATAGCACCTTGGGGGATGACAATTCAATAGTTACTCCCAATCAGACTATCCGTGGTGCAGTAGTAGATTTAATCGAAGGGGGAGCAATACGAGATAGTAACCTCTTCCACAGTTTTATCGAATTTAATGTTGGTAATGGTCAACGAGTGTATTTTGATAATCCCGATGGCATTACCAATATTTTGACTCGTGTGACTGGCAGCAACCTCACTCAAATTCTGGGCACCTTGGGAGTAAACGGTAGCGCTAATTTATTCTTGCTTAATCCCAATGGTATTAACTTTGGAGCCAATGCCAGCTTAGATGTAGCAGGCTCCTTTGTGGCTAGCAGTGCTGATAGTGCAGTATTTGACAATGGTTTCAACTTTAGCGCTAGTGATCCCAATGCCCCACCATGTCTTGATGCAGTCGCTCATGGGGGAAACCCCCAAGACCGCGCTGCATCGCTTGTTAACCATTAATATTCCCACTGGTTTGCAATATGGTAGTAATCCTGGCTCAGTCAACGTGATAGGAGCTACTTTAGGCATACAGACGGGACAGACCATGAGCTTACTTGGGGGTCAAGTAAACCTCAATGGTGCCACCCTCCAAGTGCCAGGGGGACGGGTGGAATTAGGAGGATTATCCACTGCAGGAACAGTAACGCTCAATGGTGCGACATCGGTTAGTTTTCCCGATGGAGTCCAACCAGCTGATGTTTCTTTGAGCAACGGTTCGGTAGTAGATGTGACCTCAGTTAATGGCGGAACTATTGCCATCAATGGTGCTAACTTCGACATGTCTCAATCCAGTTTACAAGCTGGATTGACTTCACAGACGACATCGATACCAGATGCAGTGGCTGGCAATATCAGCATTAATGCTAATGGTGATACCACTCTTAGTGACAAGAGTTTGATTGCTAATGATTTACTAACAGGAGCGATAGGCAATGGTGGTTTGATTGAGCTAAGCACTAGCGACCTGACTATCACTGGTGGTTCAAGAATTCAAACTGTTACCAATAGCCATGGGGCATCAGGAGATATTGAGGTTAATGCTAATGGTGAGACTAATATCTCTGGTTTCACTGAAGATGGGTTATTTAGCGGGATTCTGACTCGTTCTGCTGCTGACACTAGTGGTTCGGGTGGCAACATTACCATTAATAATTCCGAAGGGTCACTGAATCTAGCTAATCGGGGATTTATCGGTACAGTTACCAATAGTAGTAGTAATGGTGGTGCGATCGCACTCCATCTCAATACCTTAGTCCTGGAAACGGGCGGACAGATTGTCACTGCTACCAGCAACTTAGGCAATGCTGGAGATATCACCATTAATGCTACCGAAAGCGTCACCATATCTGGGGAAAGTTGGGATTTTGTCCCTAATCCTTTGTTGGACGAAGAAAACTTTGACTTCTTATTTGACTTAAATGATCTGGAGTTTATTACTGAGCCCAATCCCAACGTAGCGGAATCTGGACCAGGAGGAATTCCCTATGTTTCCATTGAACGGACTCCAGAACAGATTATTAATGGCACCACCGTATTGGGGGCAGCAGAAACTCAATTCGATTACTTCTCCTTTAGTATCACTACTAGCAACAGTCGAGCTATTTTCGACATCGACAATGGCTTTACAGGGGGAGACGGCAACGTAGATACCAAGATTTACCTGTTTAATCTGGGTACAGGAGAATTATTAGAGATCAATGACGATTCTTTGACCGCTGATGGTGCCGGTGGAAGTTTACCAGTCTTTGGCAGTTTCACCACAGACTCCTTAATTGATACCACTATCACCTCCCCAGGGGTTTACTTACTCGGAGTCGGTGCCTTCCCCTCTAGTGCTACTAATAATGAATTGATCCAGCGCGCAAGCCCACAAGTGGGGGACACTTACACCTTGCAAGTGTCTTTAGAAAACCTGGGCACGGAGGGAGTTTCGTTACCGGAAGACCCTTTTAATTCAGCTAACTTTAATCCGAATGTGGAAGCCAACAGCGGCTTATTTTCGGAATCGAGAGGCACAGGGGATGGTGGCAGCTTAACGATTAAGACTGACAAATTGATACTCAACAATCGTGGCAGAATTTCCACCGATACCTTTGATGCTGGTGGTGGTGGCAATATTACCTTAAATGTGGGCTCATTGCTGGAAGTGAATAATAAATCAACCTTCATCTCAAGCATTGCCCGGGGTAGTGGCAATGCGGGCAACCTCAGGATTGATACCTCACAATTGCAGGCGATCGGGGGTATTCTCAGTACCAGGACCTTGAGCTCCGGTAATGCTGGTGAGATTACCATTACCGCGACAGAATCTGTGATGCTCTCAGGTACAACCGTTGAAGAGCGTGGGGAGATCCGAAGCGACGCCAGACTTGGAGCAACTGGCCAGGTCGGGAGGGTGGTTGTTGACACTCCAGTTTTGCAGTTGCGTAATGGCGCTCAGATCGCTGTTAATGGCGGTGATGGGGATGGGGGCAGTGTAATGGTTAGAGCTAATTTGATCGAAGCGATAGGTACGTCATCTGATGGTATATTTCCCAGCGCCTTTTTTACAGTTGCAGAGGGCAACGGCCCTGGCGGCAATTTAACCATTGAAACCGAGCGTTTGCTTGTTAGTGATGGAGCACAATTCGTTTCTCGTACCGATGGAGATGGGGATGCCGGAAATATCACAGTGTACGCCTCCGAGTCCGTAGATGTGATTGGCACTAATGCTACTGGTACAAGCTCTAGCGGCCTATTCACCAGTGGACTCCTTATTGGTAGTACTAGGGAGGAAATTGCTGGGAATGGGGGCGAGCTAGTGATTGAAACTGGGCGTTTGCGAGTGGCAGAAGGGGGACGTCTCCAAGCCTCTGCCCTGGGTTCTGGGGATGCTGGGAATATTACCATTAGCGCCACTGAGGTGGAGGTTAGTGATGCCTTTGAAGATTTTACTGGCGCTGTCAGTGGTGTGTTGGTTGACGTGGAGCCAGGAGCAACTGGCAATGGCGGTGAATTAACCATAGATGCTGAAAGGTTGCACATCTTCGATGGTGGACAGGTGATTGCTTCTAGCTTAGGGGATGGTGCAGCTGGGAATATCATCCTCAATGTTAATGACATAGAGGTCACTGGTATTTCAGAGGACGGTCAGTTTCGTAGTCGCATTTTTGCCTTCTCTGAGGGTAACTCTCCTGCGGGTTCGGTGACTATTACCAGTAACACCTTGAGAGTTCGTGATGGTGCCGAAATCTCGGTCAGTGCTCGTGGTAATGGGGATAATGCCCAGGCTGGTAATCTCGAGATTACTGCTCAATCGATTCTATTAGACGGGGGCGCTACCCTTTCTGCGGAAGTCAATGCTGGAGATAAGGGCAATATTGAGCTCGATTCCGAGCTAATCTTGATGCGCAATGCCAGTAACATCACTACCAATGCCCAAGGTACTGCCACTGGGGGGAATATTACTATTGATACTGACTTGCTAGTTGCCCTAGAAAATAGCGATATCACTGCCAATGCTGTAAATAGCTTTGGGGGACGAGTGATTATCAATGCTTTAGGCATTTTTGGTACTGAATTTCGAGAACAACTTACCCCAGATAGTGATATTACCGCCACTTCCGAACGGGGAGCTTCCTTTAGCGGTACTGTGGAAATTAATGCACCTGACCCTGACCCTAGCGCAGGATTATTCGAGCTACCGGAAAATTTTGTTAATCCCAAACTCCTAGTTGCCACTGGTTGCGCTACCAATGAGGGCAATCAATTTGCCCAAACTGGGCGGGGTGGCTTACCCACAGACCCCACTCAACCTCTTGTAGGTGAAACCCTGTGGATGGATTTACGGCCATTACCTCGCCACACCGCTCGCCGCCGCAAAAATCCGTCTAGTGCTTCGAGTGCCGCTAAGCCCAATTCAGCTAACTCACGTCGGTCTAGAATTGTTGAAGCTAATCGCTGGATTATTAATAAGGACGGAGTGGTCGAGTTAGTGGCTGATTCAGTTCAGTCGAGTCCGTTTATTTCCTGGTTTGATCCTTATTATTGTGTACGGTAAGCTGTTGTGGATTTAAATTTCACAAAAGTAAGGCAAAAGGCAGAAGCGATGCAGTGCGGTCTTCCCTACTCCCTGCTCCCTGCTCCCTGCTCCCTAAAACCCAGAACGAAAGTATCTAACCCCATTGAAAAACCCGATAAATTGCTATGATTTAACATCATGAAAGTGACTATAATCAATAATTCTACTGCCGTCTGATTTGCGATGAAACATATCTACAAAGCGCCTATCCCACAAAATTTCTGATGCGGTGTAGGAGTGACGACTGTGAATAGTCTGGGAAACCGTTTCATCAATACCGACTAGGGTGATAACAAGTGTGGCTTCCATTTCAGCAAGAGACTCTGGTGTTTCCCCATATAACGGACTATTTTCATCAATCGGATGCATGACTGTCCAAGTTAGACCAAAGCTAGGGGTTTGGCTACGCAACAGTTTCATGTCGTAGAATCGACGCATTAATTCCCCTTCCAAAGTCACTTCATTGCGCAGCAAACTTACCCTAAGCTGAGCTTCCAGAATCCGATTATCCCGTTCATTGGCAGTGCGAAACATGAGGGTAGTTACTCCATTATGGGGCGCAATCACTGCCCTACGACTGAAGATCACTCTGGCAGTAGGGCGAGAGAAGCGGGCAAACATTAGTCCCGTTGCCATGGCTAGGGCCATCAAACCCACTAGAGCTTCTATGGTAACGATGATATTAGCATAAGAGGTCACGGGATACATGGCACCATAACCAATGGATGCCATGGTCTGAACGCTGAAGAAAAAGACATCGAAGAAAGCACCTGGACGGGCATTTTCAATACAATTACCTCCCGCTAGGTACAATAGGGCAAAGACGATATTAATGGTTAAATAACAAACCGCAATTAGCCCGAAAAACGTTGGCCAATTAACGGTCAACATTATATGATAAGGGTCACGCCAATGGTTATGGGATGACCCTTTTATAATTACATCTAATTGTCTAGGTCTAGTGCGTTTACCGATGCGCATCTTAGTTAGTTGAAACTTATTTAGCAAAGGGAACAGGGAACAGGGAACAGGGAACAGGGAATAGAGAGTAAGGAAGAGTAAATGGGATTGCTATTAATTTAAATTAAATCTTTTAAATTTTAACTTTTAAATATAATCAGATATTATTTCACTCCTGAATACCGTTTAGATTATAGGATTACTTTTTTAAAATGTTTATCGATTGATTGACTTGATTTATTAGTGTTTTACTATTAGCGTTTATTTTGAGATTTTGTAAAGCAGAAATAGCATCTTTTCTGACCAGTTTGTTTTGAGAATTAGTTGCCAAGTCTTCTAAGGATTTAACCGCCTGTTGCTTCACAGTAGTATCTTTAGACTCTTTTGCTACTGCTTCTATAGTTTGAATAGCATTTTTCTTAACCTGAAGGTCGGCGGAATTGTTTCCTAATGTTTTTATATCTTTAATAACCTCTTTTTGAACCTTGGTCTCTTTTGAGGTTATTGCTAATTTTTGATTAGCTGCTATCGTTGCTTGTATGGCTTGATTTTTTTGCTGCGTAGCTTCTTGAACTTCTAGGTTTAAATTAGTAATGGTTGAAGCTGTGCTAAATACACTAGGGAAAAACAACCCCAACATTAAAGCTAAGCCAATCACCTTGAATTTGGATTTCCTAAATACTAAAACATCACTCAACAAAAACGTCCCAATCACAGCACTAATCATACCTAGAAACAGGTTTGCTGGTAGCAAACACAAAAAGGAGCTACAAGCTGGGGGATTAACTGGTATACTAGAGGGCGGTTGTACTATTTCTAAGACTATTTTGGTTAAGCCACCAATAGCTCCAGGGGCTGCCACATAAGTAACTAGCTCATTGATCGTCATTTCTTCTGACGAAGTGGCTTCTGGTTCATAGGCTTTAGAGATATTGGATTGAGGGTTATTCATGCTGTCTTTAAGTTATATAACTATATAAT
>WTKN01000384.1 GCA_011524395.1 Moorena sp. SS36440bin_2 | reverse complement strand
ATTAGTTTTGTTTGTAGTAGAACAGGCAAGATGCCTTTTGCTCCCGTTAAAATTCTACCCGATTCCCGATTCCCGATTCCCAATTCCCAATTCTTAATTCTCAATTCTTAATTCTTAATTCTTAATTCCCCACTGTAAACAATTGTAAACCCCCCTTGACTCCACGCCCTTACCCAATGGTATTCTAACCCCTGTAACAAACAAAATCTAACAGGAGCATTCACAAAATGGGAAAGAAGAAGTTACTGCCTGGCCAAAAATCTCCCATCGTACGTTCCACCACCGCTAAGCCCCTCCCCGGTTTGGAAGAAACAGCCCTGACTGAGGGCATGGGGCAGGGTGTGTCAATCACCCCATCGGGTTTGGGTGATGTCTTGAGATTAGGTTTAGATACAATCGGTTCTTTGATTGGGTGAGGAGGTTAAAGACACTACTCTATCACAGTTTTCTGAAATTATGTCAAAAGTCTTTTTTTTCATTCCTGGGCGGTCGATTGGCTGCGATAAATTTGCGGGAAACCCTCGCTAATTCGGGGTCTTCGGTTACCACGTCGGGGTGTTCGCCCGACCCTTGCCCGCTCTGAGACTTTTTTGACAAATCTTGTGATTCCCATAGAGAAACCCCAGCTATTGGGGTTTTTGGTTTTAAATAGGGGAGTGGGGAATTAAGAATTAAGAATTAAGAATTAAGAATTGAGAATTAAGAATTGAGAATTGAGAATTGGGATAGTTGTAGGGTGGGAATTGCTGGGAGCATGTCAGTTTTGTTAATTCCTGGTTTAGATCCCCCATTATCCCCCTTAATAAGGGGGACTTTTGAATTGAATCTAATTCTTAATCACAGGGATTTTTTAATCTAATTCCCCCCTTTTTTAAGGGGGGTTAGGGGGGATCCATGTACCTAATTACAAAGGTGACATGCTCCCGGAATTGCTTCGGAAAGATCAGGCATTGAACCGCAAGCAATTAAATCGGCAATGCCCACCAATACCCAATTAGAATCGGGAATCGGGAATCGGGAGGAGTAGATAGTCAATGTGTGACTATTTGATGATAATATTTGGCGGGAACGGGCATCTTGATGGCATAGGCATCTTGATAGTAGAATAGCCATCTTGGTGAAATAGGAATCTTAGTGGAATGGGCATCTTGCCCGTTGCTTCTGTTAAAATTATCCGCGACTCCCGATTCCCGACTCCCGATTCCCGACTCCCCACTCCCGATTCCCCATCTCCCCACTCCCCATCCATAACCTAAGAAAAATGCCCGACCTCTCCACCATCCCCGGCTTCACCGAACTCCAAAGCCACACCACCGGTGATTCTCGTCTCCTGATCGCAGTCTTAGATGGTTCAGTAGACTTAGACCGAGCCTGTTTCGGTGGGGCAAAGCTGAGTCGAATTACCCCCTTTTGGTCAGAAGAACTGGTGATTGACCCGGATCTGATTAAAGTCTTCCGAGACATTGATCAGTTAGATGACTTAGACGACGACACCAAACAAGAGAAGATCAAAGCCGCTATTCCTGACGACCGGATTCGTCATCGGATTTTCTGCGATTTCCATGCCACCCATATTTCCAGTACCATTTTTGGACAACCAGGCTCTCCCGTTGAAGGCATTGCCCCTGGTTGCCGAGGCATTAATATTCCCATTGCTGGGGATGGGGAGAACTTCATCAACCCCCTGAACCTAGTTCATGCCTTTAATCAAGCCTTGGAACTGGGAGCCAATATTATTCACTGCGCCGCCTGTCACCCAACCCAATCTGGTGTCGCCCATGAACTGTTGGAAAAAGCAGTGCGTCAAGCCCAGGATAATAACGTTCTGGTGGTTGCCCCTGGTGGTAATGATAAAGGGGAATGTTGGTGTATTCCCGCAGTTTTGCCTGGAGTACTCACCGTTGGAGCCTACAAAGATAATGATCAACCGGCCAAGTTCAGTAACTTCGGTGGCCAGTATGCCAAACAAGGGGTGCTGGCTCCGGGAGAAAATATTCTGGGGGCACAACCGGGAACCGATGAAGCCGTCCGGAAAAAAGGAACCAGTTGTGCGGCTCCGGTAATTACCGGAATTTCGGCTTTGTTAATGAGTTTGCAATTACAACAAGGGGCAGCTCCCGATGCGGAAGCGATTCGTGCTGCTATTACCAATAGTGCCATTCCCTGCGACCCAGAAGAAGTAGAAGAACCGGAACGCTGTTTGCTGGGCAAGGTTAATATTGCTGGTGCCTTTGAGTTAATTACCGGACAAGAATTAGCAGCCAAAGGTGAAGGGTCAGAGATTACTAGTCAAGGCTCAGAGCATAAAAGTACGATTGTTTTTGTATCGTCTAAAGAAGGGAACAGGGAACAGGGAATCGGGAATCGGGAATCGGGAATCGGGAGTCGGGAATCGGGAATCGGGAATAGTGGAGAAGAATTAACGGAAACAGTATCAGAAAGTAACGGGAATCGGGAATCGGGAATCGGGAATAGTGGAGGAGAATTAACAGAAAATCAATTAACCTTATCTTCTTCTGATGGGGTTACGGCTAATACTATCACTGCTAATAATATCACCGCTGATAATATCACTGCTAATACTACAGCAGCCAATAATATTGTGCCGAGTGCTAGCTCAAACCTGGTCTATGTGATGGGAACGGTGGGGTATGATTTTGGCACGGAAGCAAGGCGGGATTCTTTTAAGCAGTTAATGCCACCGGTTGAAGTTAACGGGGTAATGGTTCCCTCCAACCCCTACGATGCCAGGCAAATGGGAGATTATCTGGGTCAGAATCTCTATGAAGCCAAGTCGTTAATTTGGACCTTGAACCTAGAACTGACCCCCATTTATGCCCTGGAACCGGTGGGGGCATTTGCGGATGATACTTACGCCACCTTGCAGGATATGCTGGCTAGTGAGGCATTGCCAGAACACGATGACGAGTATATAGAACGGGTGAGTATGGCGGGACGGTTGAGCCGGAAAACCGTCAAACTGTTCTCTGGACAAGAGCTGCCGGTGTTGAAGCTTTATAGTCCCCGGGGCATGTACGGCTGGACAATCAACACCTTAGTGGATAATGCCATCGAAGCGGTTCGTGAGCAACAGGAAAATGCTGATGAAGCGGCAATCCGGAAATCTTTGACCGCATTTCTACATCGGGTCTATTATGATCTACGGAACTTAGGACAAGCTGACCGCGATCGCGCCATCAACTATGCCGCTATTAATGCCTTTCAAGCCGCCGAAAGTATTTCGGAAGCGGTAGCTATAGGCATGGAACTCCATAGTATTGAAGTAGAGAAGAGTCCCTTCTGTCGTTATGATAGCAACTGTTGGGATGTTAAACTGAAGTTCTTTGACCCAGACAATGGTCGCAGAGCCAAGAAAATCTATCGCTTCACCATTGATGTGATTGATCTAGTTCCCGTTACCTTAGGTCACGTGCGTTCTTGGTCGGTACCGAAGTAGGTTCGGGAGATGGGGAGATGGGGAGAAACGGGAGATGGGGAGATGGGGAGATGGTGTGATAGGGTGATGGGGAG
>WTKN01000236.1:22643-33752 GCA_011524395.1 Moorena sp. SS36440bin_2 | reverse complement strand
AGTTGACTTATGTATGGAACTATGTGAACCATTTTTCCTGACGGGGTGCATTTCAGGCGTTGCTGAATTAAGGAATGAAGGGCGATTATCTGATTTTATTGCAGCCCCCGTTGGTCCCCCGAGCGAGCAATCCCTCGCTCGGGGGACTTTGATAGTTTTGTTCCCCCCATAATTGGGGGGCTAGGGGGGCGAAACCATACCCAAAATCAGCAACGCCGCATTTCAATCCTAATTCTATGTAAAAGTAAAATGGATGATCAGACCCCACAGCAGCTCAACCATCTCAACCCAGTTTGGGGTATATTTATTTGGGTTTGAACTTGTCTCAACTCCGAGTAGTAAACTTTTCTATAGATGCCTCTTGCCTGGCCTGTAGCCCTATATCTATCCAAAAACACCCCCAACCCCTTCAGGTTGAGGGTGTTTTTCGCTCACACTCACTCTTAAACGAATGTGAGCCTAAGCATGTTTTTACAAACACTCTTAAACGAATATAAAGTCCTCAGATATCACGACATCAGTGGTGTCTTCTACTACACCGATAATATCGTTATTATAGTAAATCAAGGTATCTTGGGCACTGCCACCAGACCAGTTTTCGAAGGTCAGTGAGTAGTCACTGGAACTACCATAAACCTCGAACTTATCTCCCTCATCCCAGTAGAAGTCGGTAATTGTGGCATAGCCAAAACCGAGATAGAATGCCCCAAAGCTATCACCCAAAACAAATGTATCTGCTCCATCATCATAATCTTCAACACCCGGTTGGGATGAACTGTAGTCCCCGCTTAGGATATCGTATTCTCCTGTGGTGCCACCATAACCATTGAGCCTGTCATTACCGGTTCCTCCGACTAATGTATCGCTTCCGGTTCCTCCAAGTAATGTATCATGGCCAGATTCACCATTGAGGCTGTCATGGCCAGAACTGCCACTTAAGTAATCATTTCCAGAGTAACCCAGAAGGGTGTCATTACCTGAACCACCATACATCGAGTCATTGCCACTCCAGCCATCTAGATAGTCGTTACCATCTTCACCGTAGAGATAATCGTTGCCGCTATCACCATACAACGTGTCATTTCCAGAGTAACCATAAAGGGTGTCGTTATCTGAGCCACCATCTATATAGTCATTGCCAGTCCAGCCATCAATATAGTCGTTACCAGATTCACCGTAGAGCTTATCGTTACCGCTATCACCATACAAAGTGTCATTGCCAGTCCAGCCATAAAGGGTGTCATCACCTGAGCCACCATCTAGATCGTCATTGCCACCCAAGCCATCAATATAGTCATCACCACCTTTCCCGTCGATAGTATCGTTGCCGCTACCACCAATTAAAGTGTTGTCATAGTTGTCACCAGTATAAGTTCCCATGTCATCTGCTCCTGATTGATTACAATTGTTTGAAAATTTAGAGATTGTTCTATGGAGAAAAATGCACCCTATTTGTCTGAGTTATATCAATAAAAGTTATTCAAGAAATACTCATTATTAATAGGAGTGGTTTGCCATTGAGCATGGTGTTTTTACTTGCTCTATATACTAATCACTAGTAATTCGGATTTTTATGCAAAATTTTCCGGAAAATTTTAACTATATATAATTCACTAACGACAAACCCCCAAACAGCCCGTTAGAGTGGAGATGGGTAAGCAGTTGGAGTTCTTGCCAGGGGTGATCAGATCAACAATAGGAGTAGCCCCAAGGCTGCTGAGTCCAAGGGGCGCTTCAAAGAAGGAGATCAGTTTTGAGTGGAATGATCAGGTGATCTATAGAGTATTGTCGGGATGGTGTAGTGATTCCTGTCAAACAATATTGTTTGAACAATATTGTTTGAACAATATTGCTTTAATGGATATAAGTTGTATAATTTATCTTAGGACTTACTAAGCCGAGTGACAGCTCCCACACTGAACTCAAAGAGTCAGTGTGGGAGCTGTCACGTATTAGAGGATGTCTGAGAAGTCCCTGTTGATACACTATCTCAACTTAAACTTAATGAAAAAATGGGACTTCTAGCTTAAAAATTTAAGTAGTAAACACTGTTGTTTAGTACCCAAAACTACTTTTCAGACATCCTCTTACATTTTCATTTGGGTGTGGTTCTTTTGGAAAGACGTTTGGTGAGGTTTAGACAGGTATCGGAAGAGTAGGAGGAGCAGTAGTAGAGCAGCGAGCTTGAATTAGTCGTTTCATCATCGGATTTGACTTTGGTTAGTTTTGCTAATGAAGTGAGAGCCTACTCAGTTCTGAACTAATTGGTAGTTGGTCGTATTGATGCAGTGACGACCAATTCCACCGCAGCATTGAGAGGTAAGGCTGTTTGTCCAAAGGCTGTCCGTGCGTGACCAGCTCGATTTTTCAAAACTTGTGCAAATAAATCCGACGCCCCATCTAGTATCGCGGCATGATTATACCAGTTCGGTACACATTGAATATGTCCATCCAGGCGTTCAATGCTATCTAGAGTTTCAAACTTTTGGGTAGCAGCGTGTAGTTGAGCCAATACATTCAGTCCTGCTAACTTGGCAGCTTCATAACCGTCTGCATCATTCAAATCCGCCCCTAATTTGCCTGCGTACTTCAATATGCCATTGACCAGAGGTAATTGTCCTGAGACAAAGATAAGATGTCCGGTTCTGACCCAAGGATGATACTGTCCCACTGCTTGTGGAGGCTGAGGTAAGGTCAGTCCTAAGTCCGCTAAACGTTGTATGATAGACATAGTAAGGGTCTAAGCAAAATTAATTACCTACTCGTATGTACTGTGGCTAATACAGCATGAGGGTTTTATGGTAGTGGGACACAAATAGTGATTTTAGTACCCTAAACCTTGACCAGACGGTAGCCAAAGCACTACATCTTTACCACTACCCATTCTATTTTATAGGCTTTAGGGCTTGAGCACGATAGTGCCAAGGGCAGCGCCCGCAGCCAAACGAGCGTGAGCATCACCGGCTTCATGCAACCGATAAACTCTATCAAGAGTGGGTTTAATCTTGCCGGCTTTTACTTGTTCTAAGCCCCAAAGTAAGTCATCCATATCACCCATTACAGTACCTCGAATTTGCTGTTGAGCAAAAAAGAACGGAAAGATCTCAATGGTGGTCTCCATTCCCGTTACCATACCCATAGAAACCAAAATGCCAAGGGGTTTTAGAGCTTTCAGTGAATCGGATAGAAAATGCCCGCCTAAATTATCTAGAACCATGTCAACTCCTTTTCCTTCCGTCCAAGCATTTACTCGCTCAACAAAATTTTCTGATTCGGTTTTAATGACGATATCAGCACCTAAACTTTTCACGAATGCTTCTTTCTCTGAGGTTCTAATTGTTGCTGCCACCCTAGCCCCAAGCACCTTAGCTATCTGAACACTAATAGACCCGGTTCCTGAGGCTGCACCGTGGATAAGAACTGTGTCCCCTTTCTTAACTTCGCCAATAACTTTAACTGCCCTAACACAGGTGACTAATGGCATTGGCAGTGTTGCCACTTGCTCATCTGCCAAACCTGTTTCATCCTTAACCAGCCATTTTTCAGGTACCACCATGTATTCGGCATAGGTTCCCCATTCCACAACACCGCGAATCAGATAACTGGGGGCAGCGCTCATCGGCTTAAAATCATCTTCTTTAGAATCCACGGGATATCCTGGCATTGGAATCACCCGTTCTCCAATCTGAAAACGACTAGAGACTGAGCCGTTTGCATCAACCACTCCAACTGCATCCGAGCCCAGGATATGGGGAAATTTCATATCTGGATTCACAGCACCTAAACGCAGGTAGTGATCAAGACGATTGAGACCAGCCGCAAGGATTTTGATACGAACTTCACCGGTCTTAGGCTCAGGCATATCAATATCAACATAGTCCAAGACATCTGGCTCACCAAATTTTCTGATTACAACAGCTTTCATAGTTTTGACTCAAATACACTTATAAACTTGCTGAAATGATTTTATCACGTAGATGACGAAAATATTCAAAATTGAGCAATATTTTTTTTGTCAAAACATTCTATAAATAGAATGTTTTGACAAAAAAAGCTAGCTTTTAAAAAGTCTACGCCAAAATCGTGAAAGTAGCACTTTGTTCTAAGTTACTAGCATCAACTCCTTGGAAAACAGCTAAGTCATTACCATCAAAGCCAATAATCGTATTATCGCCCTCTTGACTAAAGCTTAAATCCGCTACGGATAAAGCACCAATCCCGACAATACCAATTACATCTACATCTAGCTCAAAATCAGTAATAGTAAAAGCTGCTTCAGGTATCTCTGATACTGCAATCCAAAACTGATCTGTATCTGCCCCTCCAGTGACTCGATTTTCTCCTGCTGCTTGATTAAAGAAACGATCTTCACCTTCACCGCCAAACAGAATATCTCCTCTACCTAAAATAAAGGTATCGTCTCCGCTACCGCCATAGATACGATTACCACTTTGACTATTAGAAGCATCAATTAAGTCATTGCCGCTACCAGCAAACACTAATTCCTGGCTACCTTCTATTTCTAGAATATCGCCATCAACAGTACCAAAATTCGGCTCAAATTCAGCTTGAGGCATTTCTTCTGGATCATCGACAGCAGTGATATTAAAAAATTCTTCTTCTAAGTCCTCTAATACACCGTTTTCTCGCAAATCAGCAATAGCATCGTTAAAATCATCAACTAAAGGAGAGCCCTTTGGAAAAGCAATTTTAGCTTCAAAACCACCCAATTCAGGAACAGGTTCAAATGTTAGAGAAGGGTTATCTTGCGTGACAAATTCGGCAACTACATCTACTGTTATTGCTGCCTCAATCTCTTCTGTTTCTAAAGCGGATAAAATTTCTTCTTGACCATCAAAGGTGACAATTTCTAGTCCTTCTACTGTATTTTGAATATCTTCCAATATATCGACACCTGAAGAGCCAGTTTGAGCGCCTACTGTTCTATTAGCCAGGTCTTCAATTTCAAGAATGGCGTCGTTATTATTGCTGAGTATCGCAATAGTTTCTTGGTAGTAAGCTTCGGAGAAATCTGCGACTTCAAGTCGTTCCGGAGTTTCATTTAGAGCCGCTATGACAAAGTCCAATTCATTATTTTCTAAAGAATCAAAAAGTGTTGGGAAACTTCTATTTTCAAAAACAAGATTAACACCAATTTCATCGGCAATGGCCTTAGCGACTTCAATATCAAATCCAACTATTTGATCTACACCGTTTTCATCAGGTTCCAGAAATTCAAAAGGGGGAAAGTCTGCGGAAGTTCCTACCAATAGCTCTTCTTGAAATAACTCAAATTCTATGCTATTTGAAGCAAGTGTCACTGTTGAATTACAAGTTTCCATTGATGATCTCCTAAATTAACAAAGGATATGGTTTAAGTATAGCATTTTTAAATTCGTTTAGGTACTTTAGACCTGGGTTTTAGAAAGCAGGTAGCAGGCATTAGAGAGTAGGAAATAGTGGCAATAAAAATGATTTAACATCACTGTTTTCATCAGGTTACAGAAATTAAAGAGGGAGTAAAGCTGCGCCAGTTACCACCAATATATCCTCT
This sequence comes from Moorena sp. SS36440bin_2, assembly GCA_011524395.1. Classification (GTDB taxonomy): domain Bacteria; phylum Cyanobacteriota; class Cyanobacteriia; order Cyanobacteriales; family Coleofasciculaceae; genus Moorena. The sequence goes on along the minus strand of WTKN01000236.1, from coordinate 28,198 downwards.
TGAGATAACTCAATTTCTGTGCTATTTGAAGCAAGTGTCAGTGTTGAATTACAAGTTTATATTGATGATCTACTAAATTAACAAAGGATATGGTTTGATTATTGATGTAATTTCATTCAATGGATTTTGGAATCATCTCTATGGTATTTCAAAAATTGATGTACATTGTTTATTTCTTTGTTTCTCATCTTTTTAGAATTTATTTCAAAGTTAAGGGTCATCATTATAGCTGCGCTTGCTAACCCAATAGCCAAGCCCCACCAGATACCAACACCTCCTAAGTCGATAACAAATCCCAATAGATAGGCTGTGGGTAGTCCAATTACCCAGTACCCACTTATTGAAATAATTAAACTGCTTTTTGATTTTTTCATTCCTTGAATAGCACCTGACATAATAATTTGACTGCTATCAAAAATTAGAAAAACGCCTGCAACAGCAAGAAACTGTAAAGCTAGTAAAAAAGTACTTGTGTTTTCGAATGTATTTGGACTAATATATAATCCAACAATTTGTTTCGGTATTAGCCAGAAACCCAAAGCAAATATGCTTGAACATAGTCCACCCAAAACCAAACCCATATGTCCAATAGTGCGTATTTTTTTTATATCTCCGATCCCAAAAGATTGACCAACAAGTATTGAAACTGCTTGATAAATACCTACCGGAAACATATAGGCGATATATACTGTTCGCTCTGCTATTTGATAAGCTGCGAGTTGTGTAGTCCCAAGTTTTCCCATTAGCAAAGCAGCAACGGCAAAGAGGGCTGCTTCGACTCCATAGGTAATTCCAATGGGAAATCCTAGACGTATAACCTCAAGCAAAGACTGAAAATTAATATTTCTAAATATTGAAAATACCCTGTAGGCAGCAAATTTAGGCTGTCGTTGAACTATTATTCCTAAAGCAAGAAACATTAATAGGTAGTTAATACTAGTTGACCACCCTATACCTGCCAGTCCCAATTCAGGCAAACCAAAAAGTCCGTAGACTAATACGTAGTTAAGTAAAATGTTTGATAAAGTTGCTGTTGAGACTATTATTCCTATAGGACCTGGATTGTATAACCCAACGGTGAATCCCCTAAGTGTTATAAACCATAATCCAGGAGCAACAGCCCAAAGCGCAGCATGAAGAAAAGATTCGGCCAAGGCTATATTTAACTCGTCTTGACCAAGTAAACGGAGCCAAGAGCTACTGTGCCACAGCAAAAATCCATTTAGCAAAGCCAAGACAGTAGAAACAATAAATCCAGCTCGAACCGTATTCGATATATCAGAGCTGTTTTTCGTACCAAATGCGTAAGCAACTATATTGCCAACTACGCTGACTATACCTAAACAAATTGTGTAGGTAAATGAAAATATTGTTGCACCTAGACCTCCACCAGCAAGTGCCTGAGTTCCCAATATTCCCATCATAACCGTATCTACAAACACCATAGCTACTTGCCCTAATTGAGCAGCGATAAGAGGAAAGGAAAGACGAACAATACTTGCCAATTCGTTGATGTAGCTCTGAGGTATAAAGTAATTTTTCATTAGAGCCAATTGATTCTGATCTAGAGTTATTGGTAGAGAGGTTGTAGGCTGAATATCAATAATTTTTTGTATTTTTTTATATAAAAAATATTTAAATTAAAGTTTTTTTAAAGCAGGTGCACAAAATTAATTACACATTTTTCAAAACTCAAAGCCTTACGATTTAAGGGTTACAGAGATTGGTAGTAAAAAATTAATTTTGTTTAGGTGCTTATAAGTTTTATACCGTAGTATTTTGCTGAGGGGGTGACATGAGCTCTGAAAAGCTTACTAGGTAAGGCTTTGATGCCAATTATTTCAGGAAAGATAAACTCCCAAATTGACCCTTCTTTGATTTTATGGACGCTCAAACCCTTATAACTACGTCCAAGGTCGGTCCAAAACAGCATGTATCTTTTTGTAACAGATGAGCTGAATATCTTACCCAGTAAGGATTTTAGCTTGCATGTCCCCCCCCAGAGTAATTTGCTACTTTATAAAGCCCGTTTGGGCTTTATTTTTTGCCTGAATTACGCTAATTAAGGTCTGGTAGTGCCTGAAAAAATAAACCGCAAAAAGAATGCAGGATAAGTTTTTAAAGCACTTCCATAACCCAATCAAAGCAAGTGGTGTAAGTTCGTTTATCCAACTGTCCTTTAAGTAGTTGCTCTTTATTAAACGTTAACTAAGCTGTCTTGCAACTTAGCCGACGGCTCTACAGCCTCCCTTTCTTTCAAAACAGTATACACTTGCTTGGCAATACGCAAAGCCGATTCGGAATTCCCAATTGAGTCAGGTTTGAGTACGTAAGTGGAACCTATTGTAGCTGGTCCAATTGCTATCAACACAGAAGAAAGACCATCATCTGTTAACAATGCATGCGTAATGGGGTCAATTGCTATTCCGCCAGCGGGGTGTGCTACACATTCTCCCTCCGCAATCAAATGACGATAAAGAGGATCATGAGTCATGTCCTTTGAATAACCAGTAGCGTCAACACCGATATCGGCATATACTGAAGTGCCATCATTCATTTCTACTCTGAGTAAACCAGAATTAGTATCATTTGAAATGCTTTCAAAGCCCTTCCTCACTACAAGCTTGCCCTGTTGGTGAAGCGCTAATAGTCGCTTGGCTGAAGGCAAAGGCATAGCAGCAGTAAAATTCAACTGCAACCTATACATTTTTTTCATAAAGACAATTTTATCTTCAACAGATAGTTGTTGGTAAACATAGTCAAAAAATTCCAACCCCTTCTCTATATCGTACATTGACTTAACAATAGACCTCCAAATCAACCCTTTATCTGGAGGACAACTTTCTGCTTCTCTCACGTCATCTCTGAGACGTACTACCGGATCATCTGGAAAAATCAAATCATTCAGATTGTGATGCTCGTCAGGCACGTAAAATTTTTGACCAATGTAACTAGACCAAGTATCGTCCTTAAATTGTTCAGGATTTTGCTTATAAGCTCTGTACGTTTCTAATGCAGCTGTGTATTCACGCAGAAAGAGGTCGGTAACTTGCGACAGAGTAATTTTCCCTCGCTCTTCGACAATTTGCTTTACTGCATGGCGAGTAAAAAACTTTCGATAATATTTAGCAAAAGGTGCTCTCACTGAACGCATTCGGCCACTCCTGCTGGTCAGTATGACTTGCTCAGCTCCGCTTCTAATTGCCGTAAAAACTGCATCAATCCCAGATAATCCAGTTCCGATAACAACCACACGCTTACCAGCAATTGCATCTCGATCCATTAGCCCTTTTATTGGATATACAGGAAAAAAAATACTGTTTTTTTTAGTATATTTTAACAGTGGTTTTTTCCAACAGTGACCATTTGTAATAATGATTCTTTGAAACCCATCTTGTTTTTTTAACTGATCGTTTTCTTTCCATATTATCGATGCTTTTTTTTCAAAAATCGTAATTTGTTCTACCTTGACTCTATGCTTAAAAAAAGGTATTTTTTGAGATTTTGCTAGTCTTTCTATTTGATAAAATTGTTCTTTGAGATATTTACCATAAACAAATCGAGGAGTATAGCCCCTAGGATCTTTTAAAACAGAAATATCTAGGCATTCATGTTCTTCTGCTAATCGTTCTGCGTTAATCTCCAAATATTTGAAGTAATGATCTGCTCCAGCATCTGGATCATTAGGAGCAACCCACCCCATGCTGTTATTTTCATGATTAAGAAAACAGGTTTCAGGAAGGCTAGTTTTGTATATACCAGGTCCGAACTCATCACTTGTTTCAAAAACATGAATTTCTATGTCCCTCCTCTGATCGCGATGTAAGCATCCAACCAATCCCGATAAAAAGGAAGTTCCTGACAAACCAGAACCAACAACAGCTACTCTGGACAATTGATTAGGTTTTAGGCTCATAACAATTACAGTTTCTCCGAATCTATTGAAATTTCATACTTGATTATCTTTCAATTCAAAGTATCAAGGTAAGGATTCAGGTCGTATAAAAATAGCACAACCCTTCATATAGCAGGCATTTTCAGAAATTAGCACAACCCTACTACTCTCAATAAACATAGCTTAAGGAGCCATGTAAAAATAAGTTGTACAAATTTTATCTGAAATAAATTGTGAGATATAGCTTCCAGAAAAAAACTGTTTAGGTTATTTTTACACGAGTCCTAAGAGCCATATTTTTGTACTTATTGCTAATCAAACTAGCAGTTACATCATCTCAGCCATTCTGAAAGTCCCTCTGTGATTGGAGTTGAAATACCTGAATCCTTGCGTATCAAGAGGTTAGACAGAGTTGTCTTTCCGATTCCTTTGCAAAATGAAAGTTATCGACGATTTCTTTTAGTTCTTCTTCAACAGTTTCAGCAAGCAGTCCCTTGCTCATCATCCATTCATCGTTGAACACAGTATCTAGATATTTCTCACCACCATCGCCAACAATGGCAACCATAACACCACTTTCAACACCACTTTCTTTTTGCTTCTGAATTATCTCAAGAGCTTTATAGATGATGCCGCCAGCACAACCGCCAACCATGAGTCCATTATTGCGTGCAAGAAACCTCGCTGTATTGAATGCTTGCGAGTCACTCACCTTTAATCCTACATCAATTACTTCATAGTCTACGTTCTTCCCTACCTCAACACTACCAGGGGTTCCTGTTCCTGACTGAAAGTATGGTGCAGGCTCACCACCAAATGCGATGGAGCCAACAGGCTCTACACCAATTACCTTAGTGAAAGGATAGCGCTCTTTTACGTATCGTGCTGTACCTGAAAGAGAACCACCAGTTCCAACAGCGCCGACAAGCATGTCAATAGAACCATTTGTTGCTGAAACTATTTCCTTTCCCATTGTCTTGTAATAACCATCTGCATTGGCAGGATTGTCTGCTTGTTGCATACAAACAGATCCTGGACATTTCAGACTCAGTTGTTTTGCAAGCCTTTCCCGCGCACAAGTAGCTACCTCATCTTCCGCGAAATCTCCTTCAACATAGACGATGTCAGCACCGTATGCTTTCATAACCCGTATTTTATCCTTAGCTGCGTGATGATCGACTATTGCTGTAAATTTATAACCGCGTTCAGCAGATACTATAGCTAGTCCTGTACCAGTGTTGCCTGATGATGACTCAAAGATTTTCCCCCCTGGTTTAAGGATACCACTTTTTTCAGCTTGATCAATCATGTTAAGTGCCATCCTGTCTTTCATACTAAGTCCAGGATTAAATTTCTCCAATTTCAGTAATAGCTGCCATTGAGTTTTGCGTAAGGGAAGACGCAACAAAGGGGTGTTCCCAATTAAGTCTGTTACCTTGTCAAAAATCATTCTTTATTCCTATTGAGTACTCTAATGTTTAATATCAGTAATTGCCTGACCAATAGCCAAGTCTAGGGGTAAGCAAAGAGGCCGTAATTAACCCCAATTAAATAGAACCAGGTTGGTGGGTAAAATAACCAAAAGTGCTTCATAAACGCTTAAAACCTTCAAATAAAGAGCTTTAAGGGGCTTGCTGTATCTAACTAGTTCTGCTGGCTG
>WTKN01000236.1:7452-22543 GCA_011524395.1 Moorena sp. SS36440bin_2 | reverse complement strand
AACTACTTTGAATTGTAAAAGCAGGCTGTTAGATAAATCAAGGCTTTTCTGTATTGGATACAGTTTTTTAAAAATCGACAATGCCGAAATTTTGGCGGCGAGCAGCCAGGTTGGCGGGTAAAATAACCAAGGTAAGTGCTTCATAAACGCTTAAAAACCTTCAGCTAAAGAGCTTTAAGGGGCTTACCATATCTAACTAGTTCTGCTGGCTGAACTACTTTGAATTGTAAAAGCAGGCTGTTAGATAAATCAAGGCTTTTCTGTATTCCATACAGTCTTTTAAAAATCTACCAAAAGTAATAATTATAATCAGCTATTCTGGTCAGAATAGACTCAACACTGTTCGGATACTCAGTGCTCTCTATTGTTCCCGCTCCAAAAGTCTCAGCAATAAACCTTCATCGAGTCCCGCCAAGCTCGTAGCGAGCACCCTGAGGCTGTCAACATACCCAAGATACATTTCGTACTGCTGTCGCTTATCTGGAGAGATTTTGTCAAACTCAACTCCTTTTCCCCAGCGGTGAATAGTATTGGGTTTAATCTTCAATACTCTGGCAATCAAGTTGATGCACTTCTCCCGATAACCATGCTCAGACTCGAGGATTAAGATATATGACTCTGTGTAGCAAGGCTGTCCGTATTGATTGACGGCTTCTAGTCCGAACCAGCGGCGACAAAATCTCCTTGGGTGCATGCCTTCTCCATTAAGAACACGGGTTTTCAGAATCTTGGTAGCCACCTGATCAGGTTGATGCTTCCTAGTGTTACTGGCAGAAGACTGCCAGTTCTGGAGATCGTCCTGAGAACTAGGACTGGCTTGAGCTATCCTGATTCCTTTGATCTGATTAATATAGTCGGGAATCCCTGTCTGAAAATTTGTTGTGTATGACATTACTACGCAGTCAATGATTATCAAGGAACTTTTGCACGCACAATTTGGAAAATGGGGGTAGCTCTCAGAGCGTGTTTAATGTAGATGTATTTCTTGACGAGGTCTAATGGGTGACTTTTGAGGTGATCAAATGTCAGCGTCTAAACACGACGACATCCCTTTGGAAAATAAACTCACGGTAGTCTGCTAGGTCATCAACTTCCTGGAAGTTGAGTAAAATCCCAGGGACTAACCAAAGTACCATTTTGGCCAGTAAGTTTAGTTTCCATTTCATCTGCATGATCTTAACTCCTGGATAGAAACCAACAGACAAGTAAGTATTCAGGGATCAGCCCCTCAGGTATCAACTCATGTAAGACAACGGCTGATCAATCAAGATAGTCAGCCGTTGTCACTGTATGAAGTATGGGAAATTGCCTTGAACTGATGTAGAGTCGCTTTTTGGTGATCAGGGCTTTATGAACAGCTAATAACTGGCAAGGGTCGCTTTTCAAGTAGCCCGTTAGCCCTAGGCTGAATCCTTACATTGCTATAGTTTAGAACTCTCCCATTGACGAGCTTTAATCAACTTCCCCTAGTTTCGTTGTTTTTTGAGGTTTTAACAGTACCCTTTTGGGTACCCTAGCAGGACTTACACACGAAAACCCTGATCACGTGATCACGCCCTCAGGTATCAACTCATGTAAGACAACGGCTGATCAATCAAGATAGTCAGCCGTTGTCACTGTATGAAGTATGGGAAATTGCCTTGAACTGATGTAGAGTCGCTTTTTGGTGATCAGGGCTTTATGAACAGCTGATAGCTGGCAAGGGTAGCTTTTCAAGTAGCCCGTTAGCCCTAGGCTGAATCCTTCGGCTCAATCTTCGTGAGAGCTTGCTCTGACTGACTGTAGAGACCATGCTCAACTAAATAATCGAAAATCTGATCAGAGTTAAACAGCATCATAAGTTATGAAGGTGTAAGCACCCTTTCAAAAAAACTAGGTAGGTCGAGTCGGGAGAATTAACTCGTTTCCCTATTGACTTATCAGACCGAATTCGGGAACTTATGATAAACTTAACAAAAGTTAACGATAAAAGTTAACGGTAGCTGCTGCTGGAAAAATCAGTAGTGCATTGATATTATGTGGGTTGTGTTTTTGTCAATGCTACAGGATCTTAGGAAGTGGGTAATAGAGGTCTGGGCAGCAGCTTGGTAGCGACACACTACCAAGCAAATCAGCAGTAATTCCACCCGATTAAACAGCACATTATCATGCCTTTTGCCATCAAAAGCATTACACTTTTTTTGAGTGCCCTCACTTTGTAAATCACTCCGAAAATCCAATTTTTCTACAGTTCTATATAAACTTTTGTAACTATTCCAAAATATAAAGTTTTATAACAGATTTCATAAAACTTGGGAATTCCCCTGATAACTACTTGGACAATGATTCCTGATCAATGGTCATGAGCAAGTTAATTAGACACCTTAAGCTTTACATACAACACCATAATGTGCAAAATCAACAGCGGAATCAGGCTTTGGCAGAACTGGTTGAGCAAATTTTGCGTACCCGTAAAGTGTGTCGCCCACGGCCAGGTCACCCTTTATCTGGCATCTATTTAGAGATCTATCAGACCGTACAGCAGCAGCTGAACCATCAACTCGACGATGATATTGACAGCCGATATCTACAAATGACTTCTGATCAGGACTGGGCTTCTTGGCGAGATAGTGTCTTTAAAAAGGTACTCGACGAGGGTTGTCTTCAGCAGCTAGCCCTAGAAGCACAACGGCACCAACTCAATACCCCAGAGCGATTTTATGCCTTAACGGAATTGCTCAATGCCATTAAGCTTTCTGGTAAGCTTTACCATCGAGGCCAATTTTCCCCTGATGTCTATGATGATGCTGTGAATCGGACATTGTATTATGTCTATCAAAACCTTAATCACTACAATCGAGAAAAAGGAAAATTTATAAACTGGGTCAATTTTCGCCTCAATAAGATGTTACAAAAAGCTCAACAAGACCTCACTGACCCATTTATCCAAGCTCAAACTGGCAAAATTGTTAGAATCAAATATCAGTTGAGCGCTCTGATTAAAAGTACCAAACTAGAGTCTATAATTGTTTGGATAACACTGACCATCAAAGGCTTAATTACAGACAACACCGAGGCCAGTAACGTTACTAAAATTATGATGGTCTTATTTTTGTTGTCTCAATTAATCGCAAAAGACCGGACAAAAGGAGATTCATTAGTGTTTGAGATGGCTAAAGCCTCTCTGCCTTTATCCGCAAACTTGTCTCAGCTGACTGGGGAATCACTCACCATAGAGACTGTGGCACAACCGGAAACAGAACTGACCTTGTATGATCAGCTCAGATACTATTTTAAAGAAGACCCGGAAAACCTCTTACAAAAACATATCAAAAACCATCCTGAAGCCACCTTACAAGTGATAGCCTTAGCCTACCTCGACGGAAACAAATGGCAAGAGATATCGGACTCTTTAGACGTTAAAATTTCATCCCTAAATAACTTCTTTCAACGTAATCTGAGAAAATTAGCCCCAGAAATTAAGAGATATATAGAAGAAGAGATGGGCTAAAAATGGTATAAAAAAATACAGGCTTGTCCCAATCGCTCCTGAATCTGCTTCATACATAAACCTACATATAGCGTTTGTATCTGATAGCTTAACATACTCCCAAAGGCCAAAAGCCAAGAGGCAAGAGCCAAGAGTTAATCAACTAGGGATGCATCGCTTTTTCCAATTCCTACACGAAACGCTATCACCTGTAGGGGTTAAAAGTAATTATTACAGTATGTATATTATACTACCAATAGAGTTTATAATTTCTTGGTAAGGCTATAATAAAATAATTACTAAATTACACCAGCCTGTAAAATTATGGTTAGACTACCAGAAGCAGCCCATCAGCTAGCAGAAAAGTGTTGCCAACAGCAATCTCATCTGGAAAAAGCGGAACAAGTTTATCTTAATACCTTGGCGGTGTATGCAGTAGATGAGTACTTACAGGGTCTAGGATTTGAAACTGACTTACAGTCTAGTGATAGCCATAATTCTATCATGCATACATTCCTAGATGTGGCTGATTTAGTGGTTAAAAATTATGGCAAGCTCGAATGTAAACCAGTCTCACCAGATGCCGAGTTTGTTTACCTCCCAGAAGAAGTTTTGCAAGATAGAATTGGTTATATAGCGGTACAACTAAATGACTCCTTGACAGAAGCAAAACTGCTGGGATTTGTCGAAAATGTGGCAACTAATGAGTTACCCTTAAGGCAGTTGCAGCCGATGGCAGATTTTCCAGGATACCTTCAGGATTTACCAATAAAATCAACCGATAGTCGAGAGTTTGCATGTTGAAGGTATAAGGTTGTTTGTAAGAATGCAGAATGCAGAATGCAGAATGTAGAATTAAGAATGCAGAATGCAGAATGCAGAATTCTTAATTCTTAATTCTTAATTCTTAATTTGGCACTGCTCAGCCTAGGATTAATCACTGAATATAGTAAGTATTATACCCATGAGTACAAATTTTTAGGTTTTAGGGAGCAGGGAGCAGGGAGCAGGGAGCAGGGAGCAGGGAGCAGGGAGCAGGGAGCAGCGGATCTGGGAACAGCGGATCTGGGAACAGGGAAAAAATAATGTGTATATCATAGCTATGATAAACGCTATAAATTAGACTAAAGTTATTATACTTTCAAGATAATATTTTACCCTAATTATACTAGTTTTAAAAATACTATAATCTTGGGCATTGAGGTGATTGATTTAACTTCGATATTCAGCTAAATGTGCTCAGGGTGCTTAATACCATTTCAGGAATGTTAAACTTCAATATTATAGCGATCGCTGCGCCCAGGTAACAGGGAAGATAGAACAGGGAATAGGGAAGAGATAACAGGGAATTACAAAGCTTTTTAATTTTTTTTTAAATCAATTTAATTTTCACCTATCAAAGTAAAAAACGACAAAAATTTATGTTACAGTCTTGGTAGGCTAATTTTAGGTATTTTTTATTAAGCCAGAGCATCCCAAAGTTATATTTATTACTCATAAATAAAAACTCAAAACTATTTTGTTCAGAAATATTATTCACCTATAAATTAGGATTACTAGGTAGATTATGCTCCTAGTTTAGGGAATACTATGATTGCAATCAGCACAGGATGTAATTATGACGTCTACCATTAAGTCCTACAGTGAACCCTTAACCTTTAGAGTTCCCCTAGCTTTAGCAGCACATCGCAGAGCAAAGGAATTTCAACAGCACCAAGCTAATCTGACTAAAGCGAAACAGGTTTATTTCAATACTCTGGCAGTGTATGCAGTTAACTTTTACTTGCGGTGTATGGGATTTGAGACAAACTTAGAGGAAAGCGACAGTTGGAACCCAGTGATGCAAACCCTGATGGATGTTGCTGATCTGAGTGTGAAAAATCATGGTAAGTTAGAGTGTAGACTTGTTTTACCTGAGGCTAAGTGTGTCAAAGTTCCAGCAGCAGTCTGGCAGGAACGAATTGGATATGTGGCAGTGGAGCTTGATCAAGCATTGGAGGAGGCAACTCTGGTAGGATTTGCTGATACAGTGCTAACAGAAGAATTACCCCTCAAGCAATTGCGAAGCCTGAAAGAGTTACCGCCACACATTAGAGGGTATCGGCAATGTCCCCAATCCCAGGCAGGGGCGCAGCCGACCCATAGTCATGCTCTCAAGCCCAAGGTCTTGTGTCCTGATGCTTCACCTTCCAACACTATGCAAACACACCCTACCCAACAACAGCAACCACAAAGTCAGACACCAGTAGTGCGATTAAGGCAGTGGTTAGAGAATAGTTTTGAGGCAGATTGGAATACTGTGGAAACTATCTTACCGCCAGCACCCGAGCCAATGCTGGATTTCAGAAGTTTCCCCTTTGACCAACCTAGTAAAGGATTGCATACTACTGTGGGAGTAAAACGAGGTAAGCTACTCGGTTCGGAAATCGCTTGGGGTACCGAGAAGGTGGCTTTATTTGTGGAGCTACATCCAACGGATTCACCCAAAATAAATATATTCATTGAACTTTATCCTGGTGGTGCTGCAGACCGTCTTCCCAAGAATCTACAGATTATGGTGCTCGATCACGAGGAAATTGCGGTGATTCAAACCCAAGCCAGAGAGACGGAAAATATTAAGTTGCAAGTAAGTGGCGAACCGGGAGAACGTTTTAGCATTAAGTTAGTTTTGAATGATGTCAGTATTACCGAAAATTTTTTAATATAAAGTCAGGGGGAATGGTTAAGATTGCAATCGATTCATAATACCTAATAACTAATTACCAAAAATGGGAAAGTTAGTTGTCCTGAGTCTAGATGGTGATTCCCAGCAGCAGGGGTTTCAGGTACGCTTAGAAATTGGTGAAGAAGGGTCACGTCCAACACTGGAAATGACAGGTTACTTGCCTGTCGATTCAGAACTTAGTACTTCCTTAAAAGACCATTGGCAAAAATATCGGAACCTAGGTTCACCCGCGAGAATCCAGCCCGGAAAAGTTATCAATAGTGGTTCCATTAACCAACGGCTCAAGGAATGTCGGGATTCAGCGCATGAGTTAGGTAATAGACTCAAACGATGGCTCGATTCTGAACAGTTTCGTCCCATTGATAAGCGATTACGGGCAGAGTTAAACCCAGAAGAAGCGATTCGGGTGCTGATTCGCACGGAAAATACCCAGTTACAAAAGCTGCCTTGGCATCTTTGGGATTTTTTTACGGATTACCCCAAGGCTGAAGTTGCTCTGAGTGGAACACAGTTTAAGCGATCCGATCAACCCCCTGTAGCTACCAATAAGTCTAAGGTTAAAATTTTAGCAATTTTAGGTCATAGGGCAGGTATTAATATTGAGGCAGATCGACAAGAGCTCGAAAATTTACCTAATGCAGACACACTCTTTTTAGTGGAGCCCAAACATCACGAAATCAATGACCAGTTATGGGATCAAGCTTGGGATATTATATTTTTCGCAGGACATAGTGAGACAGAGGGGGAAACCGGTCGAATTTATATTAATCCTACCGATAGCTTAACGATTGATGAGCTGTGCTATGCCTTCAAAAAAGCCATGACACAGGGCTTAAAACTGGCAATTTTTAATTCTTGTGATGGGTTGGGATTGGCACGGCAACTCCATGATTTGCAAATTCCCCAAATGATTGTAATGCGGGAGTTGGTGCCAGATCAGGTCGCTCAAAACTTTTTGAAGTATTTTTTGAAGGGGTTTGCTAATGGTAAGTCTTTATATCTGGCAGCACGGGAAGCACGGGAGCGATTGCAGGGCTTGGAGCGTCAGTTTCCCTGCGCCAGTTGGTTGCCAGTAATTTACCAGAATCTAGGACAAGAACCCCGAGCTTGGGAAGATTTCTACCAAGAGTCAGAAATACCATCAGAAATACCATCGGAAATACCATCGGTCTCAGAGGAACGGCCTAGTGTCCAGACAGTGGTGCTATCTAGCCTAGTAGTGCTGATATCTAGCATAGTGGTGACTAGTTTGGTCATGGTGGTGCGATCGCTTGGCCTATTCCAGCCTTGGGAACTGCAAGGGTTTGACCAGCTGATGCGGCTGCGACCCAATGAAGGACTAGATCAGCGACTGTTATTAGTGACAATCACTGAAGAGGATGTGCAGTCTCAACCTAAGGAAGAAAGAAGAGCCGCGTCGTTATCCGATCGTTCCTTAGCAAAACTGCTGGCAAAGTTGGAGCAGTATCAACCGAGAGCTATTGGTTTGGATATTTATCGGGAGAATCCTGTGGGAGGGGAATACCAGGATTTAGCGACTCAGATGAAAACTAGTGATCACTTTTTTGCCATATGTCATTATGGTGACCCGGGAGTTCCTGCACCTCCAGAAGTGCCAGAGGTTCGCCAAGGCTTTAATAATGTTTTACTCGACCCCGATCGCATTATCCGTCGCCATCTGTTGGCTGTAGGATCACCATCTCCTTGTCAGAGCTACTACTCATTTAATGTGCAGTTGGCAACACGTTATCTGGCTGATGAAGAAATCCAGTTGGAGGTGACAGAAAATTACTTAAAGCTTGGCACTACAGTTTTTAAGACCCTAGAAAAGGATTCTGGTGGATATCACAATCTAAATTCCCGTGGTCAGCAACTATTACTGAATTATCGAGCTTCCGGTCAAATTGCTGAGACCGTTTCCCTTGGAGAGGTTCTCACGGATCAGTTCAATCCCGACTTAGTCAGGAATCGCATTGTGATCATCGGTACCATTGCGCCCAGTTTTAATGATAATTTTTGGCGCACACCCTACAGTGGTGGTCAGTGGTCTGTTGAGAGCATGAGTGGGATAGAAATTCAGGCACAGATGATCAGTCACATCCTCAGTACAGTGCTGGATAACCGACCGTTGATTTGGTGGTGGTCTGAGCCTGGTGAAGCGCTCTGGATTTGGTGGTGGGCTGTGCTCGGGGGTATGGTTGCTGGAAACTTTAACGTGCTGCGTTCCGTCGTGTTGGGTACTGGAACTGCTGTGGTTGTTTTATATGGAAGTTGCTGGGTTCTACTGATAGTAACAGGTGGTTGGGTGCCATTAATTCCCGCTACCATAGCATTGGTGACTACTAGTGCCAGTGTGGTTGTTTACTCTGGTTTACACAAGTGACCACAGTCATTGACTCGTCATTAGTCATTAGTTCTTACTCTTTGGTGATCTACATTAAGTCTCTTAATAGTTACAAATTACCAATGAATAATGATAGCAAATTACCTTTGAGCACCCTCCCTTTAGGCGCAAATTATTATAGTAGTTGATGCTATAAGAAATTGGGCTAATTATAATAAAAATTTTTGTATGCACATACTGTCAAAAAGGAGGTTTTTAACCCTAATTTGTATGACTAATTACTCATGAATATTTACAACACTTGACCGGATTTTTATCTGGAAATAGTGGTGATATACAGGGATGTTAATCTGAATCCATCAATTCGATGTATCAGGTAAACATCTGTCGATGTTGATCTGAATTTTGAGTTATCATGTTAACTAAATTATTTCGGATTAAATACCTATTTGCCTCTAATTTAGTCTTTGTTGGCTGGATCAGCTGTTTCTTGGTCTCCCGAGTAGAGGCTGATCAATCCATCAGTCTTGGGCAAATACCACAAGTACCAATTTACTTTATCAATCCCAAACCCCCAGACAATGGTACTCCTTCTGCTCCCCACGGTACTGGAACCCGTGGTGATTGCCTATACAAGGCAGAGCTTCCACCACTGACTCCTTTAGTAGGTGACTATAATTTGGATTTAACGGTTAGTAATTATCCAACCTTTTGGATATATATACCTTACACTTCAGAGGATGCACCGTCGGGAGAATTTTCCTTGCAGGATGAGCATGGGGAAAACGATCTTTACCGAAAATCTTTCAAACTACCAGACCAGCCAGGCGTTGTTAGTATTAGGCTTCCTAAGACAGAAAAGCCCTTGGAAGTTGGTCAAACCTATCGTTGGAATCTAGAGATCAATTGCCCTTCTACAGAATTATCCAATCAATTCCCAACTCCAGCGTCTGTTACAGGACTAGTTCGCCGAATTGCCCAATCTAAAGACCTAGAAAGGGAGTTAAATGGGGCTAACACTCCTCTAGAGAGAATTGCAGCTTATGGCAACCATCACATATGGTATGATACCTTAACTGAGCTAGCTGAATTACGGCTGCAAGATCCACAAAATATGAATCTTGAAACTGCTTGGATTAAGCTATTGACTGATCAAAGTTTCTTAGAAACAATTTCTAAAACAAACATTTTGGGTAACCTTCAGTAAATTATAGGGGTGCTCCTTTTAGAAGTTAGAAGTTAGAAGTTAGAAGTTAGAAGTTAGAAGTTAGAATTATAACAGACAATCTACCCTACACCGAATACGGGGCGAACAACATTTAACCTCTAAACCTCCAAGATTAAACCTGCAACATTCAACATTCAACCTCTCAAGATTCGGGTGCATCTCAATGCATGCAATTAGACAAAAATTCTAATAAAATCACCACACTGCCTACACTACCCACTCTGCCTAAAATCCCCACGCTTCCGAAACTTACGGCACTTCCCTTCTTTTTTACAAAGATGAGATGCACCCCAACATTCAACCTCTAATATTCAACCTTTAACTTAAACAGAATGGAATTTACAGCCAATTTCCAACTAAAATAAATGGTGCCCAAATATGAGGACGATGGTAGTCTGTGCTGGGATATGTCTTCTTCAGAAAAGCTAATTGAGTATTTCGTAGGGCTTCCGCTTTAGTCAACTGTGGATTATTTAACTGTTGGTAGAACTGATTCATAAATTCGGCTGTAGAGGCATCATTAACTTGCCATAAGGTGGCTAGGGTACTGCGTGCTCCTGCTCTAATGGCTATCCCAGCTAGTCCTAAAGCGGCTCGTTTGTCCCCAGTAGCAGTCTGACAAGCACTCAGCAATAATAGTTCAATGGGGGTTGTGCCACTGGGGTCACTCATCCGTAGTAAGTTATCTAAATCCTTGACTTTGATGCGCTCATCCCAGTCTAGGATAAATGTTTGCTCTGGATTGGAACTGAACTGGCCGTGAGTTGCAATATGAACAACATTGAAAGAGGCTGCTGTTAGTTGATTTTGCAGGTTTTCTTTGATAAATTCCTGATTTTCCAGTTTCTGACTACGGTTTACCTGTTCCCCAATTTTTGTTAACTCGAATGCTACGTTATCGATTGGGCCTAAACCTTCTTTTTTAAAGCTAGGAGCGTTAGTAGCTCCAGCAATTAGGGCTCTGATCTGTTGCCGTGGCAATGCTTTGGGATCCACTAGCTGTAAGCCAGGGGTCACAGCTACAGCATACCGTTCTATTAAATACTGTTTGCCATCATAAAGGGCTGCTACAGGAACATTTCGTAATGACCCATCTAGGACAAATACTAGGGTTTTTATTGGCCTTTGGTCTCCTGAAGGGTTACTGTCTAGTTCTTCTTCAAAGGGTCTGATTAGCCAGTCATAAATTTGTTGGGATTCTTTTTTGACTTTGCTAATACTAGTGCTACGTCTTCTTAGGACATTCCTAAAGTTTTTGACCGCTTCGTCTACTTGAGCTTCTGATATGTTATGATCGATATAGTAACGCAAGTTATCTGGTTCAGGCAATTTGAGAATTACCGCTAAGCCGTCTTTTAAGATAATCGGGTAAATAACCGCTGCTGTGGGGTCTAAATTGTCAATGTTAACTTTTTCTGGCTTCGCGCAGGCGTCTCGAAAGAAGTTGTCGATTTCAGCAAGCTGGAGTGCTTCAATAGCATCACGGGCTTGTTTGAGATTATCGTTACTCGGTTCAGGAGAACGCAATAGTAAATCAACTAACTCTCGATAAACCGGTTCTACTTGTTCTCGAAAGGAAAACTGGATGTCAGGATTGAGAGCAACTAACTCACTGCGTAAAGTCGTTAAGGTATTAGAGGCTTGAGTATAATAAGCGATCGCGGAGCGTGACCAAAAGTCCATCCCATGATCGATCAGTTTCGTTACTTCGTCGGTATTACCATTGCTAGTGGTAGTGACTTGTTCAGCTTCAGCCTTAAGTATACGTCCCATTTGCCACTGCCACTGATAAGCAATATCCGGTGCATTAATCTCTTGGGCAATCTGAAGCGCTGACTTAGTAAAGGTTATGGCATTTGACGAATCCTTGGTTTGTTCAAAGTAGTGACCAAGGGTGCCCAGGCCATAGGATTCTGCTCGTTTGTCTTCTAGGGTTTTAGCTTGCTCAATGGCTGTGTTGAGTAGTTGAACAATGTATTGGGAATTGCGAATTTGCCTGGGAATTTGCGTGCGCAATTCTCGATTGCTGATCTTAATCAGACTTTCAGCGAAATTTACCTGGGCGTAAACTGATGCTCTACTCAATGGTAATTTAGTCAGTAATGTCTGGATTTGTGGCAATAAGGCTTGAGCAGATTTACCCTGGTCTGTCTCGATCAGTAAACTTAGCTGATTCAATTGTGCTTGAATTTCGATAATCGGTAAGGTGGTGGTTGCTGTTGCTTGTTGATAGTGAGTTATAGCGTCTTTGATATACTGCTGGAATGCTTTGTTGTTATTCGAGTCTTTTGATCTTGTGGCTAAGGCTCGCTCAGTATTACCTAAACTCAGTAATGCTTGGCTCTGGGATTGGGGAGATTGTATTAGTTGTGCAACTTTCCAACTGTCGGTTAAGGTATCTTTAGATTGCTTTAAATCCCCTGCTTGTCGTAACACATTACCAAGATTGTGTAAGCCAATAGCTTTTAGAGGAGAATCCGGTTGTGCCAGTAGGGTTTGTCTTACCTGAGTCAATAGCGTCTTTGCTCGACGGTAAAGTCCTAAAGATTGCATAGCTTGGGCTTGATTAATCTGGCTACCAAGCACACCAACCCGATCATTGGCTTTAGCATACCGTACTTCAGCATCTTTCCAGGTTTCCAGGGCAGCTTCAGCATTTCCCTGTAGCAATTGCAAACGCCCTTTAGTGTTCAACGCTTGAGCCCATACTCCCTCACCTCCCCTGGATACAGTTTCTAGCAACAACAAACTGGAGTCAATGGCTGCTTGGGCTTGATCTAATTCCCCAAGTTGCTGATTCGCTAAGGATAGCAAACCCAAGGCTTGAGCTTGGTTGAGGATATCCCCTGTGCCTTGATAAGCTTGTGCTGCTTGTTGCAATTCTCGTGCAGCATCAGAATACTGTCCAGCATCGTAATAGTCTTTGCCTGTTTTAAGCAGCAGGTAGGGCTTCGTGCTTGCTGGTTGCTGTTGTGTCTTGCTTACTGTTGCGTTCTGCTCACTATTCCTGAGTGCTAATAGGTGAGTGCTAATAGGTGAGTGCTGATTACTGATCGCTGATCGCTGATGGCTAATGGCTAAGTGCTGATCGGCAGCAGAGGGTAGTGCCTGTAAACCACGGCTTAACATTAGCCCCAACAAGGTCATTAATATAAACTGAATTAGGCGCTTCATTTATCTCAATCTATAGCGCTGCGCGCAGGGAAAAGGGAAAAGGGAACAGGGAACAGCGGATCTCGGATCTGGGAAATGCGGATCTGGGAAATGCGATCGCTTAGCTTCCCCCTTGTTAACCTTCCCATTTACCGCTTCTAACGACTCCCGACTCCCGATTCCCGATTCCCGATTCCCGACCCAAGGGTTTTTTGAAGCCTCTGGCAATCTACTTGATGTAACCATGTACCCTTCGGAGTTACTATTACTGGATGGGCGGTGAGCATGACCTCTCCGTTGGCACCCATAACCCAGCCTTGGGCTTCCACAATTTGTTTGGGTTTAGGGTTATTGGTCTGTGGTTGATTAATCTGTATTTGATGCTGCCTTGACCTTAAGCGACGTTTTGTGATCCTAGTTTGAGGTTGCTGATGCTGCCTTGACCTTGACCGACGTTTCGTGATCCTAGTTTGAGGTTGCTCAGTAATACGGGAATCGTCCCAGGTAGCATTGGGGCTTAGGGTTTCCTTGGGAGAAACCGGTAAGCCACCACGACCTGTGGCAGTAAATTCACTGCTCTGACCCGCTGCACAGAGGTTTCTTTCAATTAGTTTAGAGCGGTCAATCACATCGGTTGGCAATTCCGACAACCCTTGGCTAGGGTCAATTTGAGGTGCATTGATGTTGACGGTACCATCTACACCAAACTCAGAGCTAGCGGTAATGTCACTGAGGGGGGTGAGCTTTTCTCGGAACTCTAGCCCAATGATACCTTGGGTGGTGATGTTGATATTGCCGCCATTGCCTTCAAAAGCATTAGCAGTAATGTCGCTATTTTCTTCACGAATGCCTAGGATAAAGGGAGCATCAATCGTAATATTGCCGCCGTCTCCACCAGCTTGAGCAGTGCCTGCGGTAGTGGAGATTTTACTGTTCCGTCGCAAGAACAACAACTCGTCAATGGTCAAGGTAATATTGCCACCTTGGGTGCTAGCTGTTTCTGCAGATAGCTCTGCTTGATTATCAAGGGTGAGTGTACCTGCCTCAAGGGTAATATTGCCGCCGTCTCCGTTGCCTTGGCTATCTACAGCTATCTTGGCTCCATCCCGAATAGTGACAGTTCTGGGATCAACGAAAATATTGCCACCATCACCGCTAGAATCACGAGTAGTGTTGGCAAACAACCCACTTCCAGCTCCAGCTAAAGTAATATCATCTCGTACTTCCAGAGTAATGTTACCAGCTTGCTTATCACCTTCCGTGGTGGTGCTGACGTTCCCACCGTCGGTAGCCCTAAAGCGATTGGCCTCAATTATGTTAATGTTGCCACCCTTACCCCGATCAGTATCGGTGCTGGAAGTAGTGGCTGACACCTGTGAGTCTCCCTGGATGGTCACTTGCTCAGCCCGAAGGGTGATGTTACCAGCATCGCCATCACCAGCAGTACTGGCAGTTATTTCAGAGTTATTGGTTAAGGTAAGCGATCGCGTTTTAATATCCACATTCCCACCATTGCCAAATGCACCAGGGTTTACTGCTGTGGATATGGAACTATTGAGATCAAGGGCAACCTCCTCAGCATCTGGGATGGTGATACTACCGGCATTTCCGTTCCCGGCAGTACTCGCTTCAATGGTCGAGGTCTGATCTAGGGATAGGGACTTGGTTTCGAGATCAATATCCCCACCATTGCCATCTGCTCCAGTATTTACTGCTGTGGATATGGAACTGTTGAGATTAAGGTTAACCTGTTGAGCCTCTTGTATTTTGATACTACCAGCATTGCCCTGAGCATCAGTACTGGCAGTTATTTGAGATTGATTTAATTTTAGCGATCGCGTTTTAATATCAATATTGCTGTCAATATCAATATTGTTGTCTTTTTGGACAACTGCACCTTTCTTAATCTCTGTAGAGATCGAACTATTCCGATTAAGGGAAACCTCTTCTGCGTCTGGGATTTCGATACTACCGGCATCTCCTTGACCAGCAGTACTCGCTTCAATTTTCGACTGATTATCTAGGGATAGAGACTTAGTTTCGATATCAATATCCCCACCATTGCCAACTGCTCCGGTATTGACTGCTGTCGATATGGAACTATTCCGATTAAGGTCAACCTGTTGAGCCTCTTGTATTTTGATACTACCAGCATTGCCCTGAGCATCAGTA
>WTKN01000236.1:0-7352 GCA_011524395.1 Moorena sp. SS36440bin_2 | reverse complement strand
CTAGGGATAGAGACTTAGTTTCGATATCAATATCCCCACCATTGCCAACTGCTCCAGAGTTTACCGCTGTGGATATGGAACTGTTGCGATCAAGGTTAACCCGTTGAGCATCTTGTATAACGATACTACCGGCATCCCCTTCCCCAGAGGTGCTGGCAGTTATCTCAGAGTCATTGGTTAATGTAAGCGATCGCGTTTTAATCGCAATATTGCTGAGTTTTTCAGCAACTGCACCAGAGTTTACTGCGGTGGAAATGGAACTATTGAGATTAAGGTTAACCGAATCAGCATCTGGGATGGTGATACTACCGGCATTTCCGTTACCGGCAGTACTGGCTTCAATGGTCGAGGTGTGATCTAGGGATAGAGACTTGGTTTCGATATCAATATCCCCACCATTGCCATCTGCTCCAGTATTTACCGCTGTGGAAATGGAACTGTTGAGATCAAGGTTAACCCGTTGAGCCTCTTGTATTGTGATACTACCGGCATCCCCTTCCCCAGAGGTGCTGGCAGTGATGTCAGATTCATTGGTTAAGGAAAGCGTACGCGTTTTAATATCGACATCTCCACCATTGCCAACTGCACCAGAGTTTACAGCTGTAGATATGGAACTATTGAGATCTAGGGCAACCTCCTCAGCATCTGGGATAGTGATACTACCAGCATTTCCGGTACCGGCAGTACTCGCTTCAATTTGTGAGTGATTGTCCAGGGATAGGGATTTGGTTTTAATATCGACATTGCCACCATTGCCCACTGCATCAGGGTTTACTGCTGTGGATATGGAACTATTGAGATTAAGGTTAACCTCTTGAGCCTCTTGTATGGTGATACTACCGGCATCCCCTTGACGACTATCTGTACTAGCTAGGATTTTCGATTCATTGTCCAGGGATAGAGACTTGGTTTCAATATCGACATTGCCACCATTGCCAACACCGGCAGTATTTGCTTCAATGGTCGAGCTTTGATGTAGGGATAGGGACTTGGTTTCAATATCGACATTGCCACCATTTCCCTCTGCTCCAGTATTGACTGCGGTGGAAATGGAACTATTGAGATTAAGGTCAACCTGTTGAGCCTCTTGTATGGTGATACTACCGGCATCCCCTATCCCAAAGGTGCTGGCAGTTATCTCAGAGTCATTTAATGTAAGCGATCGCGTTTTTAGATCAATATTGCTGGGTTTTTCGGCAACTGCACTAGAGTTTACTGCAGTGGAAATGGAACTATTGAGATTAAGGTTAACCTGTTGAGCCTCTTGTATAACGATACTACCGGCATCCCCTTGACTATCTGTACTAGCAGTTATTTGAGATTGATTTAATGTTAGCCTACGCGTTTTTAGATCAATATTCCCACCATTGCCATCTGCTCCAGTATTGACTGCGGTGGAAATAGAACTATTGAGATTAAGGTTAACCTCTTCGGCATCTGGGATGGTGATACTACCAGCATCTCCGGTACCGGCAGTACTCGCTTCAATATTCGAGGTTTGATCTAGGGATATAGACTTGGTTTGAATGTCAATATTCCCACCACTGCCATCTGCTCCAGTGTTTACTGCGGTGGATATGGAACTATTCTGATTCAGGTTAACCTGTTGAGCCTCTTGTATGGTGATATTACCAGCATCCCCTATCCCGGAGGTGCTGGCAGTTATATTAGAGCTATTGGTTAATTTTAGCGATCGCGTTTTAATATCAATCTTACCCACTTCCTCCCCTGAGCTAGGGTTTACCTTGGCACCAGCCCTTACCTCCGTTGAAATTGAGCTGTTGTTGACAAGCTCGACAGAGTCAGCATTCTCAACAAAAATGTTTCCAGAGGTTCCTGTACCAGAGGTAAATGCAGAAATCTGTCCTTGATCCTGGAGTGTCAGCTCTGGGGTAGTAATCGTGATGGTTCCACCAGCCCCAGCTCCTTCAGTCTCTGCGAACAGTCCGCTATTGGGATTTGCGATCACCACCGTGTTATCGATATTCAAGATAATGTCACCAGCCCGACTTTCCCGAAAGGTAGTGGTGCGAAGTTGTCCACCAGTAGTAATTTCAAGAGTATTAACATCAATAGTTATCGTTCCACCAGCCCCAGCCCCTTGGGTAGAACTCGATACAACTGCTCCATCCCGGACAATCAACTTTTCTGTATCAATAATGTTAATGCTGCCAGCATCGCCAAGTTCATTTCTTTCATTGTTAATGAATTGAGAGTTAGCGAATATTCCACTAGGAACTACAGTATTCTCATCATCGACAGCAGTGCCAACTAACTCTACTTCCGAAGCGATGATTGTTATCTCGGCTCCGGTACCAGTATTTCCAGTTGCTGCGCCAATTCTGGAGCCATAACTGACTAACAGTTGCTTGGTGTCAATGGTTAATTTCCCAGCATTCCCTGAACCACCGGTATCAGCAGCAATCACCGCTCCCTTCTCTAGAGTCAATGTGGGTGTATTGACCTTTAACTCACCGGCATTACCTGAGTTCAAGGTAGCGGTAGCCAAGGTAACCTTGCCCGACAATGTCACTGACTCAGTGGCATTTATGGTTAACTTTCCCCCATCTTGTGCGTTTTCTAGCCTTCTCCTAACAGTTGCTGTGGTTACTCCAGCTCCATTCTGAACCGTTAAACGTTGGGTATTAATGGTTAAGTCGCCTGCCTTACCAGTACTGTTAGTAGCAGTGGTTAACCCGGTGGGAATAGCTCTGATCGCCAAGGCTAGCCGTTCGTTAGGAGTAGGGATAAATGGATCAGTTTCGTTGCCGACAATGTCTACTGACTCAGCGTTAACCGTTAAATTTCCACTATTGCCACTACTACCACTTAAAGTGACAGTAGCAGCTCCAGCTAGACTCCGTGATTCTTGGTTTTGGGCTTGGTTTCGGATACTCAAAGTTCTGGTGTTAATGCTTAAGTCCCCAGAATCCCCTGGTCCAGTTGTAACCGTTGCCAAGCCAGACCCATTGAAAACTCTGAACAGCCGTTCTACCAAGTTGGAATTGGTGAAGTTCGTGACCAATTCCCCCAAATTGCTGAAGCCTGACCCTTCTGTATTAATTAATGTCACTGACTCAGGGGCATTGACAATTAAATTTCCTCCTACACCTGCCCCAGTTGTAACAGTAACAACACCAGAGTCATCCAGCAAAAAGTTGCTACCGCTGTTAAGGGTGATCTTACCTCCCTCTATTCCAGCAGAAGCAATGAAAGAACCTGGATTGAGGGTGATGTTATTATCTGCCAAAAACGTGACATCACCGCCATTGCCAGAGAAAGGGTTAAACGGATTATTATTTGGAATAGCAATGGTATTAACTATACCGTTGAGGGTAATGCTACCGCGAGAATCGATAGTAACTGACCCTCCCTTGGATAGTTCACCGTTCTGAATGGCTAGATTTGCTAGAGTTGGCACTAACGAACCTAGAGTCGCTGAAACTTCAATATCTCCGGCTAGTGAAGGATTAGGCTTGTACTGATTGGTTAGCAAAACCTTTCCTGCCAACAGATTATTGGGAGATATGTTGAAGTTAAATATACTGACATCAGCAAAAGCGATGGTGCCGATTGTAATATCTGCACTGGTGGCAGGATCGGTTCTAGTGGGTCTGTCAAAGTCAAAGAAAAAGTCACCAAAGAATTGGTTGCCTGTCAGTCCAGGGATACCAATTTGAGTGGGATCTACTCCAGCACGAATATCAAGAGTCGGTTCAGCCTGACCATTTATATCGACTACTGTGCCATTAGATAAAGTAATGGCTTCGGAAATAAAGTCTATTCCTTCTGTACCTGTTTCATTGCCTGTAATGATCACAAAACCGATATCTACTGCTCCCCCTGCCACGATATGTAGGGAGCTTCCTAGATAGCTGTTGAAACTAACATCCCCAACTGAGCGAATTATCGGGTCATCGGGGCTAAATAAATCTCCGAGACTGCCATCGAGCTGTTCAATCCGGAAACTGCCACCAGTCCAATAGTGGGCATCACCGGCGACAGTATTTTGCGATCGCAAAACCAGATCCCCACCGGAAAAAAGACCACTGTCTGGATGGTTCAAGGCAAATATATCCACCTCTTGATTGCCCTGAATCAATAACTTACCGCCAGCAGCGACAATAAATGGTTGCCCGATACTATCGCGTATTTGAACTGTATCTTCTCCATTGAGTGTCAAATCTCCCCCAGCAATTAGTTGACCTTGTAAGTCAAGATTGCCAGCAGCTAGGGTGAGGTCTTGCCCCACTACTAAATAACCAGCGTTAGTAATTTTGGGTTTGGGTTGATTCAAGCCATACTGCAATCCCGGAGTAATATTAATACTCAATAAAGGGGGGGCTTGTGGATTGGTGGCACTGAATTCTGTACCGTTGTTGAACACTAAACTATTGGCTGTACTGGCAAAAAAGGAACCTGCGATATCCAACCTGGCATTCTGGCCAAACACGATGCCATTGGGATTGAGTAAAAACAGATTGGCTCCACCATCGACACCAAGAGTTCCTAGAATATTGGAGATATTACTACCGGTCACCCGAGACAGAATGTTCTCGATTCCAGCTGGATTGGCAAAGTAAACCCGCTGTAGCTGACCAACATTAAAATCTTGAAAGCTGTGGAAGAGGTTACTACCTCGCGCTGCTCCCCCTTCAATCAAGTCCCCTGGCTCTCCGGTGATAGTTAGATTTGGTGTTACCACTGAAGATTCATTACCCAAGGTTTGGTCAGGGGTAATCTGGGCTAGGGCATAGTTACCAGAAAAAGCCATCACAACCGATCCCGCTAGGGTTATGGCTTTTCCAGTTAAGGGCAATATCCCTAGCCCTCTGGTTGAGGGCTTACTTTGCCGATTATTCATCTTTTGCTACTGCACAACTAGCTAGTTGTCTGGAGGTACCTATAACTAGTCAAGGAACTTGACCTCTAGATTATTTCTCAGGGGAAGCCAGGCAGTTTACGGAATTTTTAGGTTATTTTTAACAAAAATTTACGTAAATGGTGCGGATTGATAGTTTTTGTAGCGTTATTGCGCTATGGGCAATGCTCTGTAATCTCAAGTTGTCTTGAGCCATAGCAATTCTATCCCCTAATCTCAAGTCCGGTTGAATACATAACATAAAAGAGATTGATAGGGGAGATAGCAAGATCGACAGATGAGCTAGATTTTGATTAAGGGTAATGATCCGGACTTGATCTGACCCCCTCACTGGGTGATCCTTATAGAAACTTTTGCAGTTGCTTCAGCAGAGACTCGGTCTGCTCAATTCCTTCGTTATCCCGTTGACTCTGGTAAAGTTCTAGGGCTTTTTCGATAGCAGTGAGGGCTTCGGTGACGCGAGAACGTTTTTTTAAGGCTACTCCTAGGTTATAGTGAGCTTGGGCATTTTCCGGAGCCAGTTCAATTAAACGTCTATAGGTTACTACTGCTGGTACGTATTGTTCTTGGGCTAGAAGAATTTTTCCGATGTACTCCTGTGCTTCTACTAAATCAGGTTGGGCAGAAACTGCTCGACGAAATGCTTTGAGGGCACTGGATAAATTCCCTTTTGATTCCAGGATTTGACCGATCTGGAGGTGAATCTCAGGATTACGAGGGGCTAATTTCACCGCTTTTTCAAAAGCCGCCAGTCCAGCCATCTCATCTCCATGAATCAACCAAGCTGTGCCCAAGTTTAGTTGGATACGGGTTTCGTTCGGAGCAATTTCCGCTGCTTTTTGGAACACTTTAATGGCTTCTTCAGCATTTTCCTGCTCTAACCAGGCTGCACCGATTAACTGGTATACTGTTAGATTGTCTGGCTCAATTTCCAGGATTTGTTCATAGGTTTTTATAGCCCCTTGATAGTCCTTTTGACGTAGCAGGGTAATGGCCAAACCAAAATAAGCGTTAATATTCTCTCGGTTGAGTTTAGTGGCACGACGATAGGCCGTAGCAGCACCAGCATTGTCCCCAGCATTGGCGAGACTGTAACCGAGTGCGTAATGGAAATTAGCATTTTCTGGCTCAAGTGCGATCGCTTTTTTGTAAGCGGCAGCAGCGTCTTGGAATTTGCCCAGACTTGCCTGTAAGTAGCCGATCCCAGAAAAAATCTTAGGGTTTCCCTGTTCCAGTTTAGCTGCTTCTTTATAAACAGCAACAGCTCCCTCATAGTCACCCGCATCTACCAACTCTCGTCCTTGATGGAGAAGGTCATTGAGCTGTTGATTATACTGCTGTCGGCTAGATACCAGAGTTGGCATTGCTTCAGCAATTTCTGGGAGGGGGGTTGCAACTAGGGAAAAAAATAAGCTAAGAAGGAGGAACAAAGTTTGCTGTAGCAAGGTCAATTTTTTCATGGTCATCAGTAGAGTGTACTTTGGGAGGTTCACTATACTGATGAGTTTTACCATGAACACCTGCTAATCGGGAAGGGTTAGCTGGTCTCAAATTTGTTAATTTATGTTAAGTTTTAGGATTACTTGGGGTCAACTTATGATAATAACCCTTCCGGTCTAGACCGGAAGGGTTAGTGTTGTTGGAGGATGTCAAGGTTAAATTTTGATAATTTAACAATCCTCTTTTAGATCTATGTAGTAGATGTCTTTTAGATGTCTTTTTTATGACCCACCTATAGGGCTATAGGTGGGCTTTTTGACTTTCAGGAAAAGTTGAACCAGGGATGGCAAGCCTGATCGATAACGAATATTAAGACTGCAAAGCACCACTTTGAACCATCATCAGGATGAAAATACCAACACTAGCGACTACTAAAACAAGACCTAAAGCCACTGATTGACCCAAATGGTTGGGAGTTTGAGAAGTCTTCATGTCTGTTGTCCTTTCTTATAGTTATGTATGCCGATAATGAACGATAACAAACTTTTGACAAGGTTGATAAGAAAATGCAAATTCTCTTAACGTAACTTTACTTAAGTTAATACTGACTGAAGTGTGTTCTAGTTTACTCTTCAGCCTAAAGGAATATGATTTGATAGGAAATTACCGAAGTAATGGGATTAGCCCCCATTATTTATCCGGGGGATATAGCGCTACTCACAATGGCATTGGCAAGAAGCAAAAGGCAAAGGTGCCCTTGACCCGTAATTTAATTCTTAATGGTAAGAGCGCACCTATCAGCACTCCATCCCTTGTGCAACCCTAGGGAAAATTTGGGATTAAAGGGTGCTGGGTGATACCAGCCCTAGACTCTAACAGAGTGCGATCGCTTGATTTTGAATAATAAAATTCAATAATTATCTTTCTTTTTCTTGGTATAATTAACTTATCCAGGTATATCCTAGTAAAAAAATCTGGGTGCATCTCATCTTTGTAAAAACATCATTAATAAAGCATCCCATTTAGGTAA
>WTKN01000170.1:18089-33760 GCA_011524395.1 Moorena sp. SS36440bin_2 | reverse complement strand
ACTTCTGACTTCTGACTTCTGACTTCTGACTTCTGACGCTAAGCGTAGCGCTATAATGCATCAATTAATATTTTGGCGGCAGGGCTTGCCGTGTCAGTCTGGGTCGCGACTGTAAGACCTCAAGAGAGTAAATCTCGGAAGGCTAGTGCTAAGAAACAGAAACCTAAGTCGTGAGTCGTAAGGTACCGCCGCTATAATTAAAGATTTAGCGGCGGGAGGATGTCATTACTCAATACTCCTGAGTCCTTAGTCACTCCCGAATTGCCTATTCTCTATGCCTTCGTAATTCCCTGTTGCCTATGTCACCTCTGGATAATGCACAACAGCAGTTAATCGCTTACTTAAGAACCCCATGGGCAATTCGGGAGAGATGCGATCGCATTTTCACCTTAGCTAGTGCTGACCAGTTGCAGTACTTTCGCTGCAATTTAACCAAGCTAGAGCAAGTAGGTAACTATGTCATCGAGGTTATGCACCAGCACTACCCCGATTTCCAGATTCCATTTCATAGTCGCTGGCGGCATTTTGAGGTAGGAAATGTCCCTCGTCTTCAGGAACTAGACCAGAAATTGGCAGGATTCACTCCACTCCAAAAAGCCCAAACCAAATTCGACTTAGTCATGATTAGCGTCCTGCTCGATGCTGGGGCTGGCAGCAATTGGCAGTATCATGAACCAGAAACCGGACTAGTGTTTAGCCGTTCCGAAGGATTAGCCGTGGCTAGTTTCCGCATGTTCTGTCAGGGAGCTTTCTCCAGCGACCCAGACCTACCTTGGCAAGTCGATGCCAAAGGACTTCAATCCTTGAGTACCCATCACTTAGCCCAGGGATTCCAGGTCACTCAAGCCAATCCACTCATAGGCATAGAGGGTAGGCTAGCCTTACTACAGCGCTTAGGTAATGCCCTGGTGATAAGACCACAGATGTTTGGTAAAGTCAATCCTCGTCCTGGCAACTTAGTCAATTACTTGGTAAATTACCAATTGCTAGATAAGTTGCAAGTTACCAAGGGATTGCAGCTTAGCAACTTGAACCTTGAAAGTTGGGAAGACAACCAAAGCTGGGTCAAGCCACTTACAGATTCACAACCGGTCCAAGAGCAACCTGCAACTTGTCAACCAGCTAACCTACAACCTGCCAACCAACAACCTGCCACCTGTCAACCTGCCACCTGTCAACCTGCCAAGCTTCTGAGTGCCACTAACCTATTCAGCACCGTCCTGGAGGGATTAGGGGATATTTGGCCAAAACGAGAATCCATAGCGGGGGTCAATTTAGGGGATGTGTGGCAACATTCTGCTCTCAAAGGGGATAACTATGGTTCCGAGTATGTACCATTTCACAAACTCTCTCAGTGGTTAACTTACTCCCTATTAGAGCCATTGCAGGAACTGGGTTTAGAGATTACTGAACTTGATCAGTTGACCGGCTTAGCAGAATATCGCAATGGGGGCTTATGTTTAGATCTAGGATTACTAGAGGTAAAGCATAGCGCTATTTTACAACAGTCTCACTTACCCAGCTCCGAAGTGATTATTGAGTGGCGAGCACTCACCGTAAGTTTGCTAGATCAAATAGCAGCAACTATTCGTCAACAACTGAACCTGAGTGCTACTCAATTGCCACTAGTAAAAGTCTTACAAGGAGGAACTTGGACAGCAGGGCGTAGAATTGCTGCTCAATTGAGACCAGGAGGCTCTTCACCGATTCAGATAGACAGTGATGGCACAGTCTTTTGACAAAATTTGACCTGCTCAATTGGGTACTCAAGTCTAGTTGGGTAATCGAGTTGGTTGAGTTACCCATTACCCATGACTTTTTACCTTTTACCGTTAATAGGCTTTTTTCGTTTTTCGAGGATACTGCGAATGGAAGCTGTATCCAGAATTCCCACAACTACACCCTTGTCACTAACCACAGGTAGCTGATCTAGCTGCTCTTTCTCCATAATTTTCACAACCTCTAACAGGGAATGGTCTGATTGAACAGTTCTCAAAGTCTTAACAGGCTTCATCAGTGCTCTTACTGGAGTCACCGGCCAATTAGAGGTAGGAACAGTTTTGAGATCATCGACTAAGACCTCTCCAAGTAGTTGACCCGCTTCATCAGTTACTAGAAACTTGCGCCATTGATCTTTACCTATAATGTACTCGTTGGCAAACTCCCTTAGAGACAAATCAGCGAATACAATTGGGCTGTTGGCAATGACCGCATCTTCTGCTGTCAACCCATCTAGCTGGTTTTGAACCATAGCAGATTGGGCCGACATGCCAGCATTTCGCAGTAAGAACAAACCAATTAAGGCAAACCAGATGCCATTAAAGCTACCATACAGTAGGATTGGAAGCACTCCATAAATAATTCCTCCCCAACCAAAGAACTGACCAACACGGCTAGCAAATAACACACCTTTGTGTGGGTTGTCCGTAACTTGCCAAACCAGTGCCTTCAGGATGTTACCCCCATCTAGTGGTAAACCAGGAATTAAGTTGAACAATGCTAAAGCCAAGTTGATGGAGGCGAGGAGTCCAACAATAGATGCCAATGAACTAGCTAGATTAGCATTAGCCTGAACGGCAGTTAGTAGAGCAAATAGTAGCAAACTAACAGCTGGACCAGCAATCGCAACTAAGAACGCCTCTAGTGGACTTTTTGATTCTTTATCCAGGCTAGCTAGACCACCAAATAGGAAGAGGGTGATAGATTTAACCTCAATTCCCTGCTGGATCGCCACAAAGCTGTGTCCTAGTTCATGAGCTAACACAGAGG
Organism: Moorena sp. SS36440bin_2; assembly: GCA_011524395.1. Lineage (GTDB taxonomy): Bacteria > Cyanobacteriota > Cyanobacteriia > Cyanobacteriales > Coleofasciculaceae > Moorena. Next base: position 30,991 of record WTKN01000170.1, on the reverse strand, counting down.
CAAATAACAACAGTGCAGTGACAAATCCTAAAAACCATGGCAAAACACCGCTCAATCCTGAAAAATTTGTTAAGTCACCTCCGAAATCAAAGGTGACTAAAGCTAGGACTAGAAACCAGCTTGGATTCACATAAAAGGGAATCCCAAATAAATTCCCAACACGAATACTGCCGTTCATGCAGACTACCTCAAACTCTCCTAAGACGTTTTTTTATACCAAGTTGGCTTCTAAGGTAGTAGATAGGTTATGGTTCATGGTTAACATTTCATGAAAAATAGTTCATGAAAAATATATCATGATCCCATTGCCAGTTATCCTTGGCAGTAAAGGGTTTATCGCTTTTGCCAATCAACAATCAACCAAGAGCAATGAACAATTAACCTACCTGAAGGCAACTCGATAGTAGTTTCGTCTTTCATGGTTCTATCGTAACGAAATGTAAAAGATTTGCCGATTGCTAAAATGCCGTAAAATCCGTCCACGCTTAGTGCGGTTTTAGGAATGCAGGTGGTTTGACCCCTTTCTGTTTCCATCGGCATAATAAAATTAAGCACCGCTATACGCTCAAGCGTGTTTAGAGCAACATCTTCTTTAAGCACTACCTCCCTTCCTACTAGTGAAACTGACTCAATGATGTCCGTCTTTGAAACCAAAATTACCCACTCTTACAACCAACAAGACATCCAGCAAATTCTCAATCTAGCCCTGACACGTCAGGAAATGGTTGAAGAATTTTCCCGTGAACAGTTGGTGGAAATTGCTTCTGAATTAGGGATTTCAACCCACACTCTCTTGGAAGCCGAACGAGAATGGCTAGCCGAGCAACAAGAACAGCAAAAACGTCATGAATTCAATCACTACCGACGTAGCCAATTAAAAAAAAGTGTTGGAAAGTTTGTAATCGTTAATAGTTTTTTGTTGGCGATTAATCTAATTAACGTTGGTTACCTGTCTTGGTCTTTATATATTTTTTTGTTCTGGGGTTTGTGGATAGCACTCAGAGCCTGGAATACTTATCAAGTACAGGGCGATGACTACGAAAGAGCTTTCCAAAAATGGAAACTTCAAAACCAGGTAAAACAGATAGCCCAATCAACGTATACTAGTCTCAAAAACTGGATTCAAGACCAAGGAGTAATGTCTAAGGACTAACATAAATAATTTGAGCTAAATCGCTCATCAACAATGTTTCTTCCTGAATATCTCCTAAAGCATGGGCCACTGCGATCGCTTTTTCATAAAAAGCCCGAGCTTCTAACACATTACCAGTGTCTTGGTATAACTGGGCAAACAACTTTAGAGCAACAAGCTCTTCACGGCGATTCTTTTGTTCTTGTGCCAAAGCCAGATATTCCTTTAGTGCTTTCACCGCTTGCCGATTCTTACCTGTAGCAATATGGGTTAACCCTATACCCTTAATAGCACGAATCTGATTGAAAACATTGTCAACTTTTTCAGCCAGTATCTGGGCAATGCGGTAAGAATACAAAGCATCTTCTTCCTGTCTAGCGGCGAGATAGGCATCTCCCAAATTATTCCGGATATTCGTCTCACCTAACTTATCCCGAGAGCGACGCCGTAAAACTAGAGCAGCTTCATACCACTTAATCGCCTCGGGATAGTTTCCCCCTTGAGCTGCCACTAAGCCTAGATTATTCAGACTCAACCCTTCACCGTCATCATCCTTAATCGTACGGGATATGGTCAGAGCTTCCGTAAAAGCTTCCTGAGCCGCTTTGAGGTTTCTCGTTTGAAGTAATAATATTCCAATATTATTTATACTATAAATCTGTGGTTGAAAACTTTGTTGAGAACGGGCAGCACCCAAGCCTCGGCGCAAAGCTCGCTCAGCATCTTGATAGCGTCCCAACTTGGCGTAAGTCTGACCTAGGGAATTGTAAGTCTTACCCAATCCCTCAAAGTCACCAATTTGCTGATAAATTTCTCCCGCTTGGGACAAATACGCGATCGCTTCTTTCAATTTACCACTCTGTTTAGCCAGCTCCGACTGCTCCAGGAAAAAATCTGCCCGATTTCTTGCTTTGCGGTCACTACGATTGTCTAAAGGGATTGCCAGTTGTTGGTCGATGCTCCGAGTCTGACCCCAAGCCATCGGGCTTGCCAGTATTACCAATGGGGTAAAGGCTAGCGCTATCATTCCGGAAAGACTAGTCACCAACCTGCTACGATTCGCCATACCAAAAGACTCCGTTTGATCAACGTTTCTGCTATTGTTGAACCTATAATCAAAGTACCCCGATCAAGGGTGCAAACTAACCGCCCCTTATTCGCTCAAAACCGGTACTGCAAAGAGATCAGACTCTTCTCGATTCTTGGTTTCGACCCCCAGATAGACCACCCGAATATCTTCGGGTAAAGCAGCTTCTAACAGTTCATAGCCTTTTTGGAGTTCAGTTCTGACTTGAGCTGGAGTAATCATTTCTCCCTCCGCTTGCAGATAAGCGGCAATTCGCGTTTCACTCCAGTGAAAGGTCCCAGCCATGATTACCATCAACCGCACCGCTGGTGGCAGCTGTTCCAATGCCATTTCCAGATAACACCACAAGGGTGGTGGTGATACTTTGAGGTTATAGTGAATAGACTCCACTGGTGGCAAGTCTGCCTGGTTAATACAAACCGCCGTTAGGTTTATAATCTGGTTTTGGAAGGAGGTTGACTCTAGTCCATAATCCTCCCGCAAATCCATGCCACCCAGTTCGTGATAGATGTGACGCCAAGTCAGAGCAAATAGATATTCCGCCTGTACAGGCGATCGCGCTGAGTGGCGCACTAATGTATACACAATAGGACTGTAGCGACAGAAAATTGCTGTAAAGTACTTCCCTTCAGACCGATGACGCTGAAACAAAGTCAGCAATTCCTGATCACTATGATGAAACAGTGATTTAATAAGTGGATGCTTAGATTCAGGAAAATTGGGAATTTGCACAATCTTTCAATAAAAGCTGTAATTAGGAGAATTAGACTAGATGCATCCTGATCTCACCACAACCCCCTCATGTTGAGAAAGAGGAAATGCCCATGGTTAACTGGCATTGGAGTAGATCAATGTCGGGACCTAATATCCTAGGTCTGCACTAGACCTCAAGATGAAGAAGATGGATGCCGATACCAAGTCTACAACCTTTGGTGCTCCGATGCTCCTTCAGTTGAAGCTAAAATTAAGAAAAAGCTACCGCCAATCTCTGATGGTAATAATATTACCTACGATTAGACAAAAAGTTCATAAAGACCTTTAAAATAATTTATCCAGTTGCTAACTCTGTTTAAGTTTATGATTCTATCAGTTGATATTATTTCCTGGCTAACTTCACCCCTGCCTCTTGGCGCATTTTTACCCTCTTTGCCTTTAGATAGCCTATTTTCCACTCAAGGCATCATGGTAATGCTCCTAGCCGCCTATGCCTTTGCCATGTGGATGTTTTTGACCAGCGCTCCAAAAGTTCACACCATCATGGTTTCTGATTTGGCAATAGCGCGGCAGTTTTATGAAGGCTTGCTAGAGTTATCCGCAGCAGAAGTCCCCCTACATTACTACTATAATTACGAGCAGACCATGGGGAGCACTAGCATTGATCCCCTATATATGTCAACCAATTTGGGTACCACCCAAGCGACCCAGTTCAGTGGTTCTGATGGGCTATGGTACCAGTTAAAGAAGAATACCCAGCTCCACGTGATTTCCGGAGCTAGCTTGGGCAATAAAAACCAACAACGTCACGTGTGCTTTGACCATGAGTGCTTGGATCAAGTTTTGATGCTGGTGCAGATGAGACGCCTGAAATACAAAGTGCGCACCCTCAAGCCCCTTAACTTTTTGGTCAAGGATGTAGACGATCGTGTAATTGAACTGGCAGAAGTTTCTAATTAGCGGTTAAATCAATAATGGTGAGTTAATCAAGGATTAGGCGGGTAACAATTGCGCGTAGCGCACCAGCCTAAGCTTTCATGCCTAATCACATTTACCATGTTTGAAGTCATTATCGCAGTACTTATCGTTCTGTTCGGTTCAGCCATCTGTGCTATGGCAGAAACGGCTTTGTTTTCAGTGCCTATCGTTAAAGTCCGACAGTTAGCGCAGTCAAACAAGCCTACACCGTTAGCACTACTGGCGATTCGCAAAAATATGAACCGACCCATAGCTACCATTGTTATTCTCAACAACACCTTCAACATTGTTGGCAGCATCGTAATTGGTTCCCTTGCTGCTAGGGTCTTAGGAGAAGCTTGGTTGGGGGTTTTTTCAGGTCTATTTACCTTTCTAATTATTGTATTTGGGGAAATTGTCCCCAAAACCCTTGGTCAGATCTACGCCCAAAACATTGCCCTACTCGTGGCTCTACCAGTTCGGTTCTTAACCCTTGTGTTTACGCCTCTGGTGTGGTTGATGGAAAAAATTACTGCTCCGTTTACTAAAGGTCAAAAACTTCCTACCACGAATGAGGCGGAAATCCGATTTTTAGCGAAGGTTGGGTATCAAGAAGGGGTCATTGAAGATGATGAAGCAGAAATGATCCAACGAGTATTTCAGTTAAATGATTTGACTGCATCTGATTTAATGACACCGCGAATCCTAACCACCTATTTACAGGGTAATACCACTTTGGCTGATGCTAAACCAAGTATTATTGCTTCGCCTCACACCCGGATGCCTGTGGTTGAAGACTCTATTGATAAAGTTATTGGAATTGCTCTCAAAGATGAATTACTCACAGCAATAATTGAAGACAAACATAACCAACCCCTTGCTTCTCTGATTCGTCAAGTCCGCTTTGTCCCTGAAACTGTTCGGGCTGATAAGCTACTGAAAACCTTTCAGCAAACCCGTGAACATCTGATGGTTGTACTGGATGAATATGGGGGTGTTTCTGGTGTAGTAACCCTGGAGGACGTACTGGAGGTGCTAACCGGTGAAATTGTTGATGAGACCGATCGAAACATTGATCTACAAGCAATTGCTCGTAAACGGCGAGAAAAAATGTTGCAATCTTATGGTCTTGATCAGGATTAGTTTTCCGAAAAGAATAAATAGATCATTTTTCTTTGAGATGTAAATAGATGATTGATAAAAAAAGCGATGCATTGCTGCTATTATTTTCCTGTTCCCTGTTTCCTGTTCCCTGTTCCCTGTTCCCTGTTCCCTGTTCCCTGTTCCCTTTCAAGCAAGCTATATAAATTCAAAAAATAGCTAGGTTCTGTGACATATTTTATAAGCTTTTTCTTCTGATTCTTCAAGAGTTTTTAATTGTGAGTATAACTTTTCAATTGTTTCTTGTTCGGGACTTTCTTGGGTGACATTAAAAACTATACTATTGAATTTATTTTGGGCTGTTTTGACGACTTCCTCAGCTTTCCGACAAGATGGATTTCTGAGTATTTGATCAAGTTGAGGAAAACACCCGCTTAAGCAAAACGTTAGTATAAAGATTATTATTCTCTTAGCTTGGGCAATAGTAGCAAATTTCATCAGACAAGGGTGTAACTTACATTAAGTCTAATACCCACTACTGATGGAAATCTATAATTTCAGGAAATTTTATCAAAACCTCTGAACTTATTCCACAACTAAAGTAAGTAAGATTTCAAGTCTTTTCTAGAGCATCACTTAAGTCAACAGAGTATCCTGCTACTTACTACTATACAGATCGACTATACAGATCCACGGTTGTGTACCCCTACTAACTGATAACTATTGACCTCAGTTTTTGGTTATCTTCCCACTGCCACAAGCTTGAGATCATCTCTGCCACCCGCGCGTTCGTGTAGCGTAGCCCTTCGGGCTAATCGCCTTTGGCGTGGCCTACGGCCAATCGCATAAGCGCGGAAGCTGAGGCCTTTGGCCACGCTACGCGTTCGCGTAGCGTCGGCTTTGCCGAAACGCTTCATCGCTAGCCAACGCCCTTCGGGCTAATCCCATAAGCGCGGAAGCTGAGGCCTTTGGCCACGCTACGCGAATGCTTCATCGCTAGCCAACGCCCTTCGGGCTAATCCCATAAGCGCGGAAGCGTAGCGTAGCCCTTCGGGCTAATCGCCTTTGGCGTGGCCTACGGCCAATCGCTTCTGTCAATTTGCTCTAAATCCCCTTGAATTATTACGAATCTAGATGTCTGTCCTATAGGATGACCCTTAGAGCAGCAGTTTTGGGCTGATCCGGTGTCATTGAGCTAAAAATAAACCAAAATGCCAACATAATCTATATCGGACACGCGATATAGCATAGGTATTTAGCCCATTGGTATCAGCAATTTGGCTGATTTTTACTATGAGGGGTCACACCCATCATTAATTGTGATAAATTTTAATTAGTAGATGCACCCTGATGATCGAGAGAGTCAAAAACCTGGCTCTCTTTTTTTTTGGGCATAGGGATTGCCTCAGACCAGCAGCGTTTTACCGAATCACTTGCCCCAAGTCAGCTGATGAAGCTGATGAAATAGACATCTTTAAAAGTATTTTTTAAAACTATTGCGAAATATATTTACCTGATAAGACGACTATTTAACTATAGCGCTATATATTAAAGGATTGGGCTAATCTAATAGAAAACTTAATTAGAGAGATTTCCAGTAACCGACAACCACCAGGGTGAACTATTGGGTTCAGTATTAGTACCCCGAAAGGGAGTAATAACCAACAGCATTCCCCAGATTGCGATGCTCCTTAGGAGCATCGCAATCTGGGGAATATCAACACTACCTAATTCTATTGGGACCAATGTGATCCTGTCTTAACAACACCTGTTAAGGCAATTATAGAGAGCAATATAATTCCATAAATTTCGCTAAAATTCCAGCACTATAGTCATACCTAATAACCTATACCCTTGAACAAACAGGCAAAACCATCCCCTCCCGAGCCAGTAAGTAATTAGGATAGAAAGACTGGAGTTGCTTTTGTAGTCTGTCGAGATAATCATCATTATAGTCAGGATGATAACGAGACATAACTATGCGCTTAACATCTGCAACCTTTGCCGTTACTATCCCAGTTTGCCAACGGTCATCTTGCCAAATCAAAGGTGAATCATTAAGCAGCTCATCTTCTTTGAGGGGAAAGGGAGTATTCAAAATTAGCAAATCTGCCTGACGGGATAGGTATCGTAAATTTTCATCAATACCACCCCAACCATGGGAGTAACTAGTGGCGTATACAACAGCATATCCTTGCCAATTGACCCGATAACCCATTGCTTGATGTGAGTCATTAAGAAGGACAGCCTCCACAGTTACATCATCTAGGGTTACTGTATGACCTGACTTCAGCCCGTGAAATTTCAGATCTGACTGCATGACCTGAAGGGGAACTGGAAAATTTGGAGCAATCATTTGCTGACCTAGACACTGTTCGATGGATGCCCCATCAGGTGCTGCTGCTCCATAGATATGAAAACAGTTACCAGGAATAAACCCAGGAGTAAAAAAGGGAAACCCTTGAATGTTGTCCCAATGGCTATGGGAAAAAAAAATGTGAGCTTCTATGGGCATTTCCTTAAGCCAATGATTTCCCAGCACCCGCAAACCACTGCCACCGTCAAAAATTAAGCGTTTTCTACCAACACGCATTTCTACACAAGATGTATTGCCACCATAACGAATGGTATCTGTCCCAGGAGCAGAAATTTGACCCCTAACGCCCCAAAATCGGACGCTCACCCCTCCAGTACCATTGTTTAGGCTGGGTTTAGGATTATATTGGCCTAGTTTGGGTGCTACTAGATTTTGCATGTTGAATCTATGAATTAAGTGAACCTAAGTTAGGAATTATTCCTATTGGTAGATTCCCACTAGAGGATACTCGGGTAGTATTAAGTAACCATCTGTGGTTAACCACTAATTTCTATGAAAGTTGGCCGATTGCATACACCAAATTGCATACATCAATAGTAATTAGATGGGGAAAAACAACCACAATAGCCCCAGCAATTTAGTCATATCTCTAATCTGGAACCGTTTAGCCCCCCGAAATACTTTAAGATACAGTTAGGCTTTCTCTTAACTGTATCTTAAGTGTTGGTTAATTTTAACGGATTTAGGAACAAACAGTTTGTGACCTATGTCACAGATGCATCAAATTAATTCAATCAATCAATCAGAAGAGGAACTGGGTATTGCATCGCTTATCCCTTGATCGGTCAGCTTTAACCTATCGCAAGTCAACCCATTTCTTTATAGCTTAACCTCGACAGCTCAACCACAAACTCAGTGTATGGCAATGCTGACGTATAACTGCTTACCCCATTCCATCATTACCTGATTATCTCCTCACCTAACAGGGTAATATAATTGAGTTTCTGTTGGTATCACTCCCTGACCCTACTATTGTAAGGTGGCGGGATTTTTTGTTCTACTTGCCCTTAAAACACAGAATGGCTAATCGCCGAGCCCGCCTTTCTAGCATCAACCATTAGCCTATGAAAAAAAATAAGAGTGGAACTCATCTCACCGATGAGTCCCTACTTGATCAGTCCCTACTACTTATAGTTTTTGATCGACTCTTCCACCAAAGGCATTACGTGATCAAGATCTTTCCATCCTAAAATTTCGGTGACTTTCTTTTCCAGATTTTTGTATGTCCTGAAAAATTCAGCAATCTCATCCAACCGATGGGGGGCTATATCTTGGAGAGTTTTTACTTCAGCGTAGCGAGGATCTTTGTCAGGAACACACAGAATTTTTTCATCCCGATCACCTCCATCGATCATTTCCAGCATCCCAATTGGTCTAGCGGTAATCACACAACCAGGGAAGGTAGGTTGATCCATTATCACCATACCATCAAGAGGATCACCATCATCTGCTAGAGTGTTAGGGACAAAGCCGTAGTCATAGGGGTAGTGTACCGATGCATAAAGTACCCGGTCAAGGGCAAAGGCTTCTAGATCCTTGTCAAACTCATACTTATTTTTACTACCTGCGGGAATTTCAATTAAAACGTTAATTAGACCTGGTTTAGGTTGAGCAGGAATCTTTGATAAATCCATGAACTATATGTTTCAAAAAAACAGCAGATGTGGGTTATCTCATCTTTAGTGCTTAAGACATCTTAATAGCTGCTTTAATACTTACCAAAATAAATCCCATAGTTCAGGATTTTTTAGGTAGGTAGAATAGCCAACCGATCAGATTATCCTGAGCAGGGTGCCGTTCAATGCCAACTATATTGAACTACTAGCCCCGTGGAACATTGTGACATCTCACCGCAACTTTTAAAAGCGCCATTCGGCCTATAGTGTGTAATGTGTGTGTAATGTGTGAGTAATTGAGGAGTGAATTCCGATGGGAGAGCTTCAGCAGAGGATTGGTATAACACCATTACAGTCGGAATCTGTCACACAAATCCTAGGGGATGATACTGACTGCCTAACTGACCCGTTTTATCCTGGATTACGCCAACGAGCCTGGGCCGAAATTGATAAAGTTGCTTTGTATCAAAATTTACGGCAAATACAGCAGCTGTTGCGCCATCCTACCCAACTAATGGCAGTAGTGAAAGCCGATGCCTATGGCCATGGTGCTCTAACCGTTGCCCGCACAGCTATAGAAGCTGGTGCTGGAGGGTTATGTGTTGCTACTGTCTCAGAGGGCATTCAACTCAGGCAAGGGGGAATTAAGGCCACTATACTCTTGTTGGGAGCGACTAATACCCCAGAACAAGTCAAAGCGATCGCTCACTGGCAATTGGAACCAACTCTGTGTAATCCTCAACAAGCGTTAGTGTTTTCGGAAACCTTGAGTGGTCTAAACCAAACCCTGCCAGTGCATCTGAAACTAGATACAGGAATGACCCGGTTGGGAATGCCTTGGCAAGATGCTATCGAGTTTGTACGCTTAGTCCAACAATTACCTAACTTGGAAATAGCTAGTGTCTATTCCCATCTAGCTACTGCTGATAGCCCTGACCCCACAGTGATGAGACAGCAGCATGAAAGGTTTAAAAACGCGATCGCACAATTGCAGGCTGGTGGCATAACTCCACCCCGATTACACTTAGCCAATTCCGCTGCCACCTTAACCGACTCAGCATTGCACTACGATTGGGTCCGTGTAGGATTAGCCCTCTATGGTCTCTATCCAGCGCAGCACCTTCAAAAGCTTATTCACCTCAAGCCAGTGATGCAGGTAAAAGCCCGGATCACCCAAATTAAAACTATCCCCCCTGGCACTGGTATCAGCTATGGCCATCAATTTATTTCAAATCGACAGATGCGTCTAGCAGTAGTGGGTATTGGCTATGCTGACGGTGTTCCCCGAAATCTTTCCAATCGCATGAATGTCATCATCCAAGGGCAGCAAGTTCCTCAGATTGGCGCAATTACTATGGATCAGCTCATGCTCGATGTTAGTGATATTCCTAATATACAAGTTGGGGAAATTGTTACCTTAATTGGACAGGATGGGGAAGAGCAAATCTCAGCAGATGACTGGGCTATGGCTTTAGGCACCATTTCCTGGGAAATTATTTGTGGTTTTAAGCACCGACTACCCCGTGTAGTAGTAGGTTAGAGTGATTGGCCAGTTCTTAATTGTTAATTGTTAATTGATTCTTGACAATTAACAATTTTAATGTTCTTGTAAGAAAATTCATCCATCTAATCCCTTTGCCATTAGGGAGTCAGAATGTGTTACCCTAAAAGGGTTTTATAAACATCGCACATCCAGGGTTTCGGGTGTTTCTAAAGGGAAATCCACCTGGATGGAGGTTAAACCCGAATTAGGAGTTAAAAAATTATGCCTGTAGTTTCTTTAGCTGAAATGCTAGAGTCAGGGGTTCACTTTGGTCACCAGACTCGCCGATGGAACCCCAAGATGGATCCTTACATTTACACTGCTCGCAATGGGGTCCACATCATTGACTTGGTACAGACAGCTCAGCTGATGGAGGACGCTTATCACTATATCCGGACCTCATCAGAGCAGGGCAAGAGATTTCTGTTTGTGGGTACTAAGCGGCAAGCTGCTGGAATTATTGCCCAAGAGGCAAGCCGTTGTGGTGCCTACTATGTCAACCAGCGTTGGCTAGGTGGTATGCTCACCAACTGGGAAACAATTAAGACCAGGGTGGAGCGACTGAAAGATTTAGAGCGTCGGGAAACCAGTGGTGCCCTTGACTTACTGCCAAAAAAAGAAGGCTCTATGCTGCGTCGGGAACTAGGCAAGCTTCAGAAGTATCTAGGTGGCATCAAAATGATGCGTAAGGTTCCCGACATAGTCATAATCATAGACCAAAAGCGTGAGTACAACGCTATTTTGGAATGTGAAAAGCTAAGTCTACCGATAGTATCACTATTAGATACAAACTGCGACCCTGATTTAGCAGATATTCCGATTCCAGCTAATGACGATGCGATCCGGTCGATTAAGCTAATCATAGGTAAACTGGCTGATGCCATTTACGAAGGCCGTCATGGTGAGCTAGATACGGCAGAGGAATACGAATACGAAGAATTTGAAGAGGGATTAGAGGAGTTCCCAGACGAGGAAGAAATTCAAGAGACTGAACAAAGTGAGCAAATTGAATCCGTAGATCAAGGAGATAACCAGCAGACTGAGGAAGAATAGTTAGTTGTATTCGACCTTGAAGCCCCACTCTGAATTTATCCTTTGATAAAAATCAACTAGTTTTCAGAGTGGGCTGGTAAGCCCATACTGACGGATCGAGTAGTGTGGGAAGATATCACGGTGTAATCAGTTTCACTAACAGTAGGAACAAAAACAACATGGCAATTTCAGCACAACTTGTCAAAGAGCTACGGGAAAAAACCGGCGCTGGCATGATGGATTGCAAAAAAGCTCTCGTAGAAAGCGACGGAGACACGACCAAAGCTATAGAATGGCTGCGGAAAAAAGGCATTACCTCAGCTGAGAAAAAATCCGGTCGTGTGGCAGCAGAAGGAATTATCGGCAGCTACATCCACACTGGTGGTCGAGTCGGTGTACTGGTAGAAGTTAACTGCGAGACGGATTTTGTTGCCCGCCGCGACGAGTTCCAAGCCCTAGTCAAGAACGTCGCCATGCAAATAGCAGCTTGCCCTAACGTTGAATACGTGAAGGTCGATGACATCCCTCAAGAGATTGTTCAAAAAGAAAAAGACATTGAAATGGGTAGGGATGACCTAGGCAAAAAGCCAGAAAATATCAAAGAGAAAATTGTTCAGGGTCGGATTGACAAACGCCTTAAAGAACTCTCGTTGATGGATCAACCTTACATTCGTGATCAAAGCATCACAGTGGAAGAATTAGTCAAGCAATGTATTGGCCAGTTGGGTGAAAACATCCAAGTACGTCGCTTCACTCGCTACGTTTTGGGTGAAGGTATAGAAAAAGAAGAAAGCAACTTTGCTGAAGAAGTTGCTGCCCAGATGGGCTCTTAAACCAAAGCTTACCTTTGAGCTTCACCCAAGAGCTTGATCAACACCCTTGACTGGTTTTGGATATAGGGAATATCAGCTAGTTTAGCATTGCTATCACACCAAATCAAAGATTATGGTGTGATAGCAATGCGCGGTTCCACCTGGGGGTTCAATGCCCCCGTATGGAACCCATAACAACGCTTTCACAGGCAAGTCGTCAGATCGCCCTGATGGCTCCAAGGGCAGACTTGACCTAACCAAGTGTTCAAGGCATGGTAAAGTTGGGAGTTTTTTTCACACCATTTCTAGAGTATGAGTGGTATCAACTCCATGTGATCATTATTGGTCTACCTGTGACAACCAACTCAATAAATCTTCCCAACTATTCAACTCAAAAATAATATCTGTTAACCCTTCCAAATTTGACAAAGACAAACCTTGAACTAAGTTGTTTATTTCCTCGGTCATTTCTGGGAATCGTTTTTTCAGCAGACCCATGACCAAAATCTGTGCCTCAGTGATGCGACCTTC
>WTKN01000170.1:0-17989 GCA_011524395.1 Moorena sp. SS36440bin_2 | reverse complement strand
TTCAGTAAGTCCAAACATCGCTTCCAATTCCCTCCAAGGACGTTCAGGAAATTTATACACTAAGGCTTGTTCTATTAATTCTATCGCATTTCTTTGCTGTGCTACTGGTAGAGCCCTCGCACATCTTTCCAGTTGCTGTACTCTGTGTTGGACATTGGCTTCTGGTTCTACTACGAGGCGTACCAGTCCCAATCCGATTGAGTCTGAGGTGTCTGGAGTTTGATCGAGGTAAAGTGAGCGCAGATATCCTGTTTGGACTTCGCCATCGTAACATCTGGGAATCCCTGTATCCAAGCTGCGCTTAGCCCAAAATACTACCGCTTGCCAGCCATGTCGCCAACGATTTTGTCCCAAGTAGACAAACACTTCTTGCATCAGGCGATAGTACAAGTCCTCATCTTTCTGAAATTGGACTTCTACGAAATAAATAGGGTCGCCATCTCGTTTGGGGAGAAATACGCCGTCGGTGCGTTTGGCAAGTTCTTTGAGTTCGACGGCCTTAAAATTATAGTTTTGTGCTAGTTGAGAGTTTTATTCCAGGAGTTCAAAGAAAGTACCAGGGAGGGTTTGGAAGACTTTGTAAAATAGGCTGTCAGTGCGCATTGGTTAGCATTGGAAGGAACTGGTATTTGGGTTATCTGGCTAATATTATCATCGGTTGGTGTTATTTTTTGATATTATTTTTTTATAATGACAAAAGTATACGCCCATATATAAAGTGCTCTTCTGATATCGAGTCCGCCTCAGCAATTGAACTATCAGTAAGTCTTGCGGAGTAATTTGGTGTGCAAAGGTAAAAGGGGGTAAAAGTCTCCCGAGTGAGGGATTGCTCGTAGGTTTAGTTTTCGGTGTGATTGCCCTACGGCCACGCTACGGGATGCGACCTAGGAGCCGCTAAAAGCGATCGCCTTTGGCGCGGCTTCGCCGATCAGCCCTACAGGCATAGCTGCGCTGACCGCACTACTTCTCAACTAAATATTAACGAGAATGCGATTGACATGCAGGTCACGCTACGCTCCGGAAGCGTAGCTTCCGCGCTTATGCGATCGCACTTCTTTCCCAACAGTTTTTGGAGAGCGTACGCAAATTCTTCAACAATTAGAAATATCAGGCAATTGCAAAAAACACAATCGTGGCTACCAAAACTTTTACATGAAGGTAACTATTTGTTAACATTGTCGCAAAGATGGCGATCACTTTCCTCGACATTAGGATTTGTCTCAAGATAATCTCCTGCTACTCCACAGGCTTGCGCTAACAAATCTTTCAGATCGAAATTCCATAACACGATAGTTTCATCACCTGGGCTTATAGAGGCTAGTATTTTACCATCTGGATTAAAACTGACTTTTGGCCACATCCCTAATCCCTCAACATGTGTATGGCTTTTTAGGGTTTCGATCTCACTTCCACTATCAATGCCCCATAATTTTACTGTTTGGTCAGTACTACCTGTGGCAATTATTTTGCCATTAGGATGAAAACTTAAACTTACAACCCAACCATTATGTCCTCTCAAAGTTCTAGGATTTGTTTCACCTAAATTCCATAGTTTGATGGTGTTATCACTACTTGCAGAAGCAATCATTTTACTATCTGGACTAAAACTTACATCTTGAACTCTACCTGCATGACCTAGTAATGTTTTGATTTCTTTACAATCGGGATTGACATCCCAAAGCTTAATAGTACTATCCCAGCTTCCAGAAGCAAGTAGTTGTCCGTTAGGGCTAAAAATTACAGTAGAGACAGAATCTTGATGTTCTGTTTGTTCTTCACAAGTTATAGCCTTATCAGTATTTATATTCCAAAGGTTAACAGTATTATCCCACCTGCCAAAAGCTACTAGTTGACTATTAGGCTTGAAACTAACACTTGCAACACTAGTTTTTACACTATCGCCGTTTAATTCAAGTGCTTTATAATAATTAGTTACTATATTCCAGAGCTGTACTGTATTCTGATAGCTAGCTGCAACAGCAATAGTTAGTCCATCGGAATTAAAACTTGCATCTGAGGTTGGTCCTGTATCAAATTTTCTGACTTGATCACTTTCAAGATTCCAGAGTAACATTTTTGGCGAAGCACCTGTAGCAATAGTTGTTCCATCTGGGCTAAATCTGATGAAATCAGGAACAAAGCCAACATCTAATCTTTTCAGTGCAGTTTTCTCTTGTCGCCAAAGCTTTACAATGCCATCCCTACTAGCTGAGGCTAACACCTGTCCCTCAGAATTATCAGGACTAAATGCTACATCCCAAACCCAATCGCTATGACCTTTTAGACTTTTAAATTGTAAAGTGCCATCCTTGCTCCAAATTTTCACTGTGTTATCTTGACCTGCTGATGCTAGAGTCTCTCCATCAGAGCTAAAATCTACCCTTCTGACACCACTTAGATGTCCTTGAAAAGTTCTTAGTAAGGTGCCATCAAGGCTCCAGAGTTTTATTTTGCCATCTTCCCCCGCCGAGGCAAGACTTTTTCCATCAGGACTAAAGCTGACATCCCAGATAATATAACCATGCTCGAAGGAATCGAGCAATTTTCCATCTGTTGTCCATAGTTTAATCAAGCCATCATAACCCACAGAGGCTAATAACTGACCATCAGGACTAAATTGGACACTTTGTACGTAAGGACCATCTTTCACAAAATTGGGGTGAGCTTTTTCGATCGTTTTGATTAAACCACTTTCTGGATTCCAAATTTTGATAGTTCCATCACCACTAGCTGAGGCAATTAGCTGACCAGTCGGGCTAAATGAGACAGTAGGAATCGTACCAGTATGTCCCTCGAAAGATCTGATAATAGAGTAAGTTTCTACATCCCATAATTTCAAAGTTTTGTCATCACTGGCAGATACTATAATCCGATCATCTGGACTAAAACTGATACTTCTAACGGTCTTAGTGTGACCTGGAATAGTTTTGAGTAAAGTGCCATCTCGTTTCCAGATATTAATAGTATTATCTTTACTGCCTGAAGCGATCAGATTACCGTTATTACTAAAATTGATAGCTCTAACTTCAGAATTATGGCCTTCTAAGCGATTGATTTCTCTAAAATTAGGGAGTTCTGTTTTAATAGGTAATCTCTGAGTGTAAACTACGCGCTGGAGAGCAGTGATAGCCTGCATTTGAGTTTCCGGCTCTATACCAACTTTCTCTTGAGCCTCTAGTAATCGCCCTGCCTTAATCGCGTTTATAGTTGCTTCTAACGGTTGATTAGAATCCATAAGATTTTTAGAAGATAGACTAAAGGCTCTGACATCGGCATTTATTCTTCTTTGATCAGCGATATTAGCATTATATCTAGCGAATATAGTTAACCCGCTCAATCCCAGCATAACTGCGATCGCAACACCCCAATTCCGACGAGTATTGAAGCTTTTTCGCCGGACGCTACACCGCACAAACTCAGCTTCTACTTGGTTAAGCCAGTTATTATCAGAATTGAGTACCTTTTTCAACAAATCAAGACGAGGGTTAGCATGCCAAAGAAACTTTGCCTGTTGCTGGCTTTTCCACTCCACCGCCGCAGGAGTCAACCGCCGTTGTAGAAGTAAATTTTCCTCATCATGTAGTTTCCACTCCAGCAGCTTTTGCCATCCCCGTACTAAAGCATCATGAGCTGGTTCTACATAAGGATTCCCATCAGCATCTTCTCCTTTCACCAGTAACCGTGCGTTGGTAAAGCGCTCAATTACTTCTTTAACTAAATCATTTTTCTGACCCGGATATTCCAATTCCGATAACGGTACGCGCCTACGGGCTAACTCACCCCCAGTCAGGGCTACCATCCGCAGCATCACATGACGGATAACTTGGTCATAAGCGGGATTTTGATTAACTAGCGCCTGATATTCCTCATCAGCCCTTTGAGTTAGCGATCGCATTACTCCCCCCAATTCACTATAATCCGCTTGAGTCAACGCCCGGTCAATAGTAATACCCCTGTATTGTGCCTGCCGTTGCCGCCTTAAATACTTCAGGAATAATTCACTCAAGGCAAAAGACAGCAGGGGTAATGCTCCGGGCATATCCGCCACTTCATCAATCAATTGTTCTACAAGTTCGTCGGGCTGAAAATACATTACCCGTGCTTCTGCGGGTTTCTCAATTGCTTCCTTGAGTTGAGCTCGCGTCATCGCCGGTACAATAAATCGTCTGCTGTGCCAACCCTGTTTAAGCACAGTGTTTCCGACGTTATAGTCTGTGGGGACAAACCTTAAGCCAGCATCCCTGACTTGGGGTTCAAAGTCAGACCGTAGGGATATTACTACCCGTAATTTATCCCCATGGGCATTTATGGCTGTGAGTATCTGTTGGAAAAACTCCTTACGCTCATCTAAGTTTTGAGAAAGTGTAATAATTTCTTCGCTTTGGTCAATAAACAGTAATAACTTAGAGTTGGGGTTATTCTTCCCCCAAATATCAATGCTCATGGCCAGGTTCTGCTGTGGGTTTTGGGCTACTATCTCTGGTAATTGGGTATTTTTAAAAGCATTATTTAACCCTTGCAAGGGAGTCTCACCAGGACGGATGGGTGGCAAAATACACCATTTATCAGTATTATCTTGCCGTAGTTTGGGAATTAATCCGGCTTTTACCAAGCTTGATTTACCCGAACCGGAAGCACCCAACACTACTGTCAGGGGATTAGCTTTGACAAAATCCTGTAACTTTTCCACTAGTAATGTTCTACCGAAAAACAGTGAACTGTGTTTCTCGTCAAAGGACTTTAAACCGCGATAGGGATTTTGTGACTCATCTAAAGGTGGTGCTGGTGGTAAATTAAGTTCATGTCCGGGAGAAAGAAAGATATACTCGCCTTTATCGTGCTTATTTAAACACCAAATACCAGGGGTTTGTCGCTGACGGCATTTTTCTGTGGGAATTTCGACTCGATCCCGTAAATATAAATATAATTTTGTGGCTGTAATTACCCCATCGACCGCCGGTTTACCATTGGTAGCAGGAGGATAGATATCTGCTCCACCTTCCAGGGCTTCTAATAATGCACTAGCAAAAGGGGAATGATTACCGACTTGACCGCGTTCGCTATCTAAATTAAAGTTATCTAAAGCCTTTTGGTCAGAAGCTGAGGAAGTAATGATTTGCCAGGCTGGGTCACTAATAAAACGGTCGTATCGTTCTTGGTGAATTACTTCTGGTGATGTTAATAATTCCCTGGTACTTGACCATTTAAAAGCACCAGCAAAACAGCAGTCCAGGATACCCAAGAAATGACGACAAGGTAATTTAATTAAAGCATCGTGTAACTTGGTCATGGGCAGATAACTATTAGTATCGCCTAGTTTGGCATCTTGAGGAATTAAGTAACCAGCCGGACCATCATCCCCATTGAGAGCAACTCCATGACCAGCAAAGTAAAATAATAAGCGGTCATTTTCAGTGACTTGTTCTGGTAAAGTATGAAATAAAAATTTGTGGAAGTTAGACAGATTTGCCACTTCGTCTAAGCATTCCCAGACTTGGTAATCATGCTTGATGCGGAGAATTTCCACTAGTTTTTTGGCATCGTTTACGGCGGTGTTCAGGGGGGAAATACCGTTGGTGTAGTTATCAATGCCGATGATAAAGGCGAGATTCCGGGAAAACATGTTATGCTAAAAGAACTTATAAAGATGACTTTAGTACTAGTGATTTGAAGCATCCGATTTTGGCAAATATATATTTTTATGTGGGCGGTATAATCACGCTCACACAGCTGAATGGAGTATAGTTTTTCCAAATTGGAATGCTCTCTATTTATTCATCAAGAGAATTTGTTTACTTTATGAAGAGATTATTAGTTTTGTAATAAATCTTTACATATCGCCTTGGCAGACAACCCCATAGGGTCATGGGCGTCTATATCTTTCCCCTCTTGCATGCAAGCCTTTTTATGCAATAAGCGTGTTTACAACCTAGATACAAACCCTATAATGACTAGGCTACTGATTCAAACCCAAACTGTCCCTGTGATGGTCAATCTTCCAGAGATCATCCCCATGACCCCTGCCCAGTTTTCTGAATTCTGTCTAGCCAATCGAGATCTACGAATTGAGCGCACCGCCAGTGGAGAAGTTGTAATTATGCCCCCAGTCTTTTCCGATACAGGCAATCGGAACCTGAAAATTTCTCAACAATTGGCTAACTGGGCTGATCGCGACGGTACGGGTGAAACCTTTGACTCCAGCACCGGCTTTACTTTACCGAATGGAGCGATCCGCTCTCCAGATGCCTGTTGGATTAAACTGGAGAGCTGGAATGCCTTAACCGAAGAACAGAAAGCTTCCTTTGCCCCCATTTGCCCCGACTTTGTGATCGAGTTACGTTCGGCGAGCGATACACTCAGTGGCTTGCAAGATAAAATGCAAGAATACCTTGACAATGGTACATCACTGGGTTGGTTGATCGACCGCCAAAACCGGAAAATTTACATTTATCGTCCTGATCAGGAATCAGAGATTTTGGACAATCCTGAAACCGTTAGCGGTGCTCCAGAACTGGCGGGGTTTGTGCTAAACATGAGCAAGATTTGGTGAAAGCAATTTACGATCATTGACTTACATTCTCGCTGGGTTGAGATTGATTGCTCGGTGGAGTTTTATTTGATAGCTTTACTATCCACCAACCAATACTAGCGGCTACTAATACCCCAACAACTCCAATAATCCACCATTTTATTGGTTTGTTTTCTGGAGAATTATTAGTACTATCATTAACCACAGGATTTGCCACTTTAGGAGTTTTAGTAGTAGTTTTATATCCTAAATCAGAGTTATTTTTTAGGGCTTTAATCACCGCCTGGGAGAGGGCAGTTAACCCCACCGGTTCAGTAAAGTAAACCAAGTGATCGCAGCCGATTTCCTGAATTTTCGGTTGTGGAGTCCGGTCTGAACCTACGCTTTTTATACTTTGTACTGTAACAGCGATATCATTTGGTTGCTCAAAGAAAGCCATAACTACAGCTTTATCAAATAACGTCTGCATTAGTCGTTGCAAGGGACTAGACGTTTGATTGGCTTCTGCTTTCAGGGCGGCAGGAATAATAGATGTATTACCAGCAATAATTGAGTAAGGTACTTTGGGGTCGGGACTTGCTGCTAATTGTTCCAAGAACTCAGAACCAGGATGCATCTGGTCTAGGGAAATATCAATAGTTTCAATCTCATCAGCAAACTGGTTAATAGCCTTAAGCAACATCCCCATCACTGGTACTGGCCAAGTAAATTCTGACAGCCCATTTAAACCGATACTTAAGGTAGCTAATGCCCAATCTTCAACCGTAGACCAAGGGGAACCAGCATTGGGTGTACCTAGCATAATTAAATGGCCAACCACCTGATTGCCTCCTTCTCGTTCAATAAACCAACGAGAAACCAACCCTCCCATGGAGTAGGCGACAATGTGAAAAATTTTACCGTGGTTCTCCCCTAACCCTATAGCTTGTAGTCTCTGCTTCAGCAATTTAGCATTCTCTACAATTGAGGTATTTAAATTCTCATAATCATAGGTGAGTACCAGGTCATACAATTCGGCCAGGGGTTTTTGTTTTCCATCCACCTCAACCTGGGCGGAGCGAAGGCTGGGCAGCAAGCTCTTGGTATCACCAATAATACCGTGTATGTAAAGGACTATGCGTTGGGCTTGGGCAACCCGCGACTTGACTTGTTCAACCTCTGTTGTATAGTTGACTGTATAGTTAACCACTCCAGAGCCAGTGACATCCGCTGCTGCCAACATTGGGTAATTAAACTCTAGCCCCAGTTGTTGAAACACTACTTTTTGGAAGAAAATTCGGATCGAACCCCCCAAGCTACGGCTACCTTCACTAATTGGTTCTGTTAACCGTTCCAGTAAAATCTCCGTTTTGCCCTCCGGGGTAGACCGAGCCCGTCCCAAAGGCAGGAAAAACTCCCCATCGTAGCTAATGGGTAACAGTTGTTCATTAGAAGCAAGGGGTCGATCAACAATAAGTTTCAGGGGATTTTTGGGTGTAACGGCTGACGGATTGTCCACCTCAGTTAATTCCAGCGCACTTAAACCGGGATCCGTTCCCCGACTGCTAGTAAACTCAAAGGACTCAATGCCCGGATGGTCCTCCCGCAGTATCGGTGGTAACATGTGGTTACCTAAATCCCTGGTTGACTGGGTGATAGTGGTTAGACGTGCCTTTGCTCTCAATTCGGAATGGGCGTATAGGGTGCAACCTACTCCCAGAAAGACAGACTCATCCCCTGTGGGAATAAGAGTACTGTCTTGAGGACGCACGGTAGTAATGCTAATTTGGCTAGTTAACCAGTCATCATAGATTTCATCTTCTTCTGGTCTGCAGCGGAGGTCACGAGCTGGAATCCTTTGCATCAAGAGGTTCAGGGTACCATTACCGCGACGGGGTGTAGGCGAGATCCGTTGAGGTAGGTCAAGTTCTGGTTGTTGGAGCAAAGTGGCATCAAATTCCGTCGAACAGACAATCAGTTTGAGAATATCTTTAACTTCCGTAATCCCTGCTTTTTGCCATAGTTGTTTGGGAACCGTAGGACAAATAGGATTGCCGCGATTAACCCAGGCTTCATCTCCCTCTTGCCCCCTTGGTTCCAGCCAAATTCCGCCCCCATCTAACAACTCAGCTGAGACGGCGTAACGGTCGGTTAAATCGAGCAGGGCGCAATAAAGCGGGTCATTACTGGTGTTTTTCAGCTTAATTTTGAATCTGGGCGATCGCCACCTGCGATTTTCCTGTTGATATTCCAGGCGAATGTGAGGATCTAGCAAAGGTGACCCATCCTGCTGGTAAATCAGCATTTGCACGGCATCAGGGGGAATGCGGCTGGTGGCTGGGCTGGCCAGTTCAGTGATATTCATCCAACGGGTGATATGTTCTAATCGCTGAATCCCCTGCAAGGCAGTGGCATCGGTGTAACCTGAAATGGCAGCCACTAGAGGACGGTCATCCGCTGGTCGTGTAATTAAATAGTTACCGTCACGAGCCAGTAATTTCAACTCGGCTTCTTCTGGGGTTGCAACTTCCCGAACATACAGGGAAGCCTGATTGTGACCAGTGTTGAGCAGGGTGGTACGGGCTAATTCTACACCAGCTGGTTCTCCTGACAATAAAACCCCTTTCGGTGGCAGGGGCAGACTAGTGATGACTGCTTTCCAGGTCATGTCGGGATCTAAATCCCCAATACCACTAATTTGAATTTGACTCAGCTGCGGCATTACTTCCACAATTTTTGCTTCACCTGCTGCCGTTGAGAGTTGGCGAAGTTGATCTGTGGGGGTGTCAAAGGGAAACAAGGCCAGTATTGTGGTGTCATTCCCAACAGGTTGAGAAATGCCGTGAACTGCACCACCATCAATCACCCAGTCGTGGTTTTTGTCATAGCAGACCGTAAAGTAGGGTGTACGGTTAGCGATCGCACCGCCCAGAAAAGGTTGGTCTAAATCACTCAACTCTGTGGCTTCGATTTGGGGAGATTGGGCGGTGATCTTACTGCGGACTAGGGCATTGGCACGCTTGAATAAATCCCGATAAGTCAGGCTACCATTGGCTTTCTTTAAGGTATCCAGCAAAAAGTAAGAAAACGCACCTCTTGGTTGCCCATTGCTGTTGTATTCTTTCGCCGTCTCACTATCTCGACAAGCGGCTAGGACGATATGTTTTCCTGTGGGGAAATTCCAACCACTAGGATTTTTTTCCGGGCTGAGGGCAGCTGATAATTTGTCAGTTTCACTCAAGGAGAAAATAAAACTATCCCAGGGTCGCTGGCGTTTGTCGGTGGAAGTTTTACGAATTGCTGTTTCTCCTTCTAAATCCCCACGGGTGGCAGCACCAGAGTGACAGCAGTCTAAAATGACAGCAATGTGCGGGTTTTTCTGAGCTACCTCAGAAATTAGCTTGGCTAACTCCTTATCTGCCAAGTCCCAACCCCCCTCAGTGCGACTTTCATAACAGACTAGAGTTTCATCCAATCGGTCTGGCTCTATTGCCCAAAACTCTTGTGGGGCTTGCTCTTGAGAACCATGTCCCGCGTAGTAAAAGAAAGCAACATCTTCACTGCTAGCTTGACACAAATGCTCCCGAAAACCATCAATAATTGCCTGACGGGTAGCATCTTGATTCAATAGTGTGCGGATGTGAAGTTTATCTCCATCTGCAGCAACCCGCCCTTGCAAATAGTCCTGTATTTCTAGGATGTCATTGACACAGCCATTCAAACAAGGAACAGGACTGGGATATTCATCAATACCTACCAGCAGTGCATAGATATTATTGGTCATAATTCTCGAAGATTGCCCCTAGGTGAGTTGGTCAATTTTCACCACAGTCTAGAAATTCCTGATTATAAACCTCTATCGGTTTTTCCTGGAGAACGCTCACTAGTAGTTGTATTAGATTCTGTTTCAGTAATTTCTTTAGTGTCTTTATTATCTGTTTCGACATTTTCATCACTCGCTCCAGCTTTTACTTCAGTTTTTTCAGGAGTTGTTACTGTTTCCTGAGAGTCGGAGCCAGCATACCCTAAGGGGTTAGTATCGCCAGATGTATTTTCTACTACTTTATCTTCAGAATTTTGGTTAGGTTCTGTATTTTCCATAGCCACTTTTTTGCACCCCAATTGTATGATACAGGGCAAGGGCAAGACTCAATAAAGAGGCATTATTCTCAACAATAGTAATAACCAAGCGCAATAGTTATGATAATCAAGGGTTACTATGGTCATAATCCTTGACCTAGAACACATTTTGCTAGATTATATTTTGGCTGAATGTTTCTTGCGCTTACCCTGATTTATTATAGTAAGCTCTGCTTATAATATAGCATATTATGAACTTATTTGTCAAGGGTGCTAGAACTATTGCGGTGCTATCAGCTTTAGGCTGACGGCTGACGGCTGAACCCGCATATGCTCCCCTTAATCTTTCTCTACTGCACCTAGAGCTTTTAAGGTGTTTTTCTGAGGTTTGGTTAACCCAATGGCGTTTTTAATATTCATCCCTTCATAGGGTCGAGCAATTCTCAGGGTTTTTATACATTCACCGGTGTCAAGATTCCAAAGGTTAATGGTTTCATCTTCGCTGCTACTCACTAACACAGGATGATTAGGACTAAAGGCAATTGACCGGACGGCTTTGTGGTGTCCCTGAAATAGTTTAAGAACAGTACCTGTACTGATATCCCACAGTTGAACAGTCTGGTCATCACTGCCACTGGCTAAACTCTTGCCATCTGGACTAAAGGCAATTGTTCTGACTCTAGATGTGTGACCGGATAAGGTTTGTACACATTGCCCGGTCTCAACATCCCACAGTTTAATCGTCTGGTCTCCACCGGCACTCGCCAGCAGATTGGCACTGGGACTGAACACAACCGATAAAACCCAATCCTGGTGACCTGGCAATGTTTGTAGACAGGTTCCTGTACTGACATCCCACAGTTTGATAGTGTTGTCATGGCTACCACTGGCTAGGATTTTACCGCAGGGACTGAAACTAATGGTTTTGACTTGCTGAAGATGCCCTTCTAAGGTGTGCAGACATTCTCCTGTATGCCAATCCCAAAGCTTTACCGTTTGGTCACGACTGGCACTGGCTAAAATTTCTCCCTCTGGACTGAACCTGACCGAATGCACCCAACTATCGTGTCCCCACAGTGTTTGCAAACACTCTCCTGTATTTGCATCCCAAAGTTTGATAGTTGTGTCGTCACTGCTACTGGCCAGAATCTGATCGTCTTTGGGAGCAAAGGTAACGGATGAGACCAGATTAGTATGTCCTGACAAGGTTTGTAGACATTGCCCCGTCTCAATATCCCACAATCTTACCCGTTGGTCTTCGCTACTACTGGCCAACATTTGACCATCTGGACTAATAGCAACGGATAAGATCCAATTACTATACCCATCCACTGTTCTTAAACATTGTCCGGTTTGGATATCCCATAACTTCATGGTTTGATTTTCACTCACACTCAGCAAGGTTTGACCATCCGAATTAACAGCAACCAACCAAATCCGTGAAGCGTAGCTATTACCTACAGGGGAATTGCTATACTCGTGCAATGTTTGGAGACATTTCCCGGTTTCCACCTCCCAGATTTTAACCGTTGTATCCTCACTACCAGTCACCAGTGTTTTACCATCTGGACTGAAAGCAACTGACCACACATGACTGTTGTAGTCTGGTAATGTTTTGATACACTCACCACTGGCTAAATCCCAAAATTTTACCGTTGTGCCATCACTTCCAGTTACCAATGTTTCTCCGTCTGGGCTAAGGGCAATCGATAATATCCAATTGATCGGAATTTCTAGGACTTGCAGGCAAGAACCGGTGTTGACATCCCAGACTCTCACAGTTTGGTCTTCACTGCCACTAACCAACCGTTGTCCGGGACTGAAGGTAGTAAAAAATACCGGATTGCTATGGCCTGATAAGGTTTGCAGACATTTTCCAGTGTGGACATTCCACAGCTTTACCGTTTGGTCATGGCTACCACTAGCTAAAATTTCTCCGTCTGGACTAAAGCCTAGGGATTGCACCCAACTGGTATGACCTCGCAGTGTTTTCAGACATTGCCCGGTGTGGACATTCCACAACCTGATCGTTTGGTCGTTACTACCACTAGCTAAAATGTCTCCCTCTGGACTAATAGCCAGGCATTGCACCCAAGCCCTGTGACCATTGTAAGTAATAATTTGTTTGATATTGGCAACGTCCCACAACCAAATCTCATTATCAACACTGGTTGCCAGAAGTTTCCCATCTGGGCTAAAAGTCCCTGATAAAACCCCCCCTAAGGTGCGAGTCAAAGCCGACTTGCTTAAATCGGCATTGGCAAAGTTGACTCCATGCAAATTCATGCCCTGTAGGTAAGCTTGCCAAACTGTTAAGTTAGAAAAATCATAGCCACTAAGGTCAAGATTAAGCTGCCAGAGTAAATTGAGAACATTCCCCCCGGCATATCCTGGTTTTCGAGGGGGAAAAGACTTCAGTTTTGATAAAATTTGATTCAAATAGTTTTGCACATTTTCGGGGAGACCAAGCAGGTTGAGGAGTTGCTCGGTAATCGGTTTTATAATCAGCTGAATTTGGGCATTTCTCACATAATCTTTGGCTTGGGCTTTGATTAAGGCACAGCACTCCAATAGGGCTATGTCTACCGTTTGAATTTCGCATAAAATCTGTTCAATTAAGCGATCGCTTACATACTCCATCACCACGGGTTGTTGAGTGAATTTTCCCGAAGTCTTCTCAATCAGTGACCGCAATTGTAGAGATTCTAAGGTTTCTAATAAATGTTTGAATGAAACCTTCGGAATAATGTCCCCTTGTAGCTCCTTAAATGAAACCCATTCTCGATTAATTGTCAACCAGTACATCACCTGTTGTTCTATAGTTGACAAGCGATTAAACTGCTGGTCCATTAAATCGGAAATATCACCAAAAACAATACTGCCTTCTTCTAAAAACTGAGCCACATCGCCATCAAACAACTCATAAATTGTGGTGGCAACAATCTTCAATGCTAAAGGATTGCCCCCATAAAACTCTACCAGTGCTTGACATTCGTCTTTTGAGACACAAAAGCCTTTTTCCGCGAGAATTTTCTCCCCTTCTCCCTCGGTTAAGCCAGGTAACCTCAGGGAACGAATGGGAGCGTTTACACCTTCTTTATTTCTAATTTCTCTGGGTTTCTCCCGACTGGTCAACACCAGACAACTTTGATGGTTAGTCTCGCCCCAGCTTCTGAGCAGCTGCCCATAGCCTTCATATCCTGGGCGATAGGCTCCTGCCCGTTGGTCAGGGGAGAGAATTGACTCTACATTATCTAAGATGAACAAACAACGCTCTGCCCGCAGATAGTCGATTAAACAGGAGAGTTTACCATCTAAGCTTTTTGGTAAAGTCGTTTCTTGCTGATCGGACAAAAACCCCATCAGGTCCGTCAAAAGCTCGTGAATGGGTGGGGCATTACGCAAACTTCGCCAAATCAGGTACTGAAATTCCGATTGTAGACCCTGGGCTAACTTGACAGACAAAGTTGTTTTACCCATTCCACCCATGCCAATTAAGGTAATCAGTCGGCAATGGTCATTAACAATCCATTGTTTGAGTGTGGCTAATTCTTCCTTGCGCCCGTAGAAATTGGTAACATCAATTGCTTCTCCCAAGTCTTGGCGTTTGCTAGAGTTTTTGATCTGTGGCTTTTGATCTACAGCCTGGGATAGTACATCATCTACAGCCTGGGATGGCAGGTCAAAATCCAAATTGGCAATGCTTCTCCATTCCAGTGCCAATTTATGAGAAAGTTCTTCAAACGTAATATAGTCAACGGGTTTACCGGTCAGGAAGTTGCTGACTGTGGCTAAGGCAAACCCCACATCTTCAGCCAAAGCCCTCTGGCTCGAAAAACCGTTACGCCTGACTGCCAGTTTAACTTTTTCAATGCACTCCTGACGGACTTTGAGCGACCTGGGCATGGCTCATTTGATCATGACTGTAGGGATTATACCATTGACACACGAAAAGTCAGTCACAATTTCGTCACAATTTAGTCACAAGTCAGATCATCTCAGGCGGTAAGTCAGTATGCAGTGGGGTTTGATGAATATATAGCAATTTAAGGCAAAAGGAATCCCCCCTAACCCCCCGCCGGGCAGGGGGGAAGGCAAAAGGCAATAGCGATGGAGTCGGCCAAAGGGGGTTTCCCCAGTCCCTAAAACCCAGGAGGAAAATACCTCACCCAATTCAAAACTGCTATATATTCTAGGAATTTTATCCTAAATAAAACCATGAATGTGCTCTATAAAAAACTGTTGGCAAGAACAACGTTATGGATATTGTTAGAAATTTGGCTCAATTTCCTTGGACTAGATAACCTAGCTGATTACAGCGAATTTATATTTGATAATAATTTCAGCAGCGCCAGTGGGGTGCTAAAAACAGAAATCATTTAATCGCTAAATGTAAAACCAAAAACAACCAATTAGTTGTTCGATGGCATTTGTAATAACCCCAAGTAATTTATCATAATTACATTTCACCATGAATAATCAAAAACTATTGATAAACCCCCTTAAAAAGGATATTAACCAAGTTGGTTATTCAAGCAGACATGAATTTAATCAACCGGATAAAAAACTAGATTATGTTAAACACTTTAAACACTATTGTAGTGTACCACAATCAATCAAAGCAGAAGCGAATAAACCCGAAAGCAGTAAGCCAGAGTTAGATTCAGAAGAAGGTTTGCCATTACTGCTCAAAGCAATTATTGAAGGCTTTATTGATGGGGTGCTGATTATAACTACTAACCAAGAGTTGTTTCATGGCAATGAGTGTGGACGTCGAATGTGCTCTCAAATCTCTCAAGGTAAGTCACCGATAAATTCTATTCCTGAGCCAATTTGGCGAGTTTGCCAATCATTAATTGATAGTCGTGAGTGGTTTAGCGATCGCAAACTAATTATCGAAGCTGAAATTAACGTGAATAAGTCAGTTAATTTTCGGGTTAGGGTGAGATTGTTAACGTTAGACTTATCCCGAGACCCTTATCTGTTAGTCACCCTAGAAGATAAACAGCAATCTACAAAAAATTCCGCTATCACTGATGTTATTAACTATGGGCTAAGTGAACGGGAGCAGGAAGTATGGTTACTAAAAAAAGCAAACTTGACTTACGAAGAAATTGCCCAGAAGCTATATATCAGCATCAATACGGTTAAGAAGCACCTGAAAAAAATTTACGCTAAACAAAAATAACTGATGGGATATCAACTCCCTAAAAACAATGAAAACAAGACCAAAATTAGACGAGATTAATTTATTAAAACGTATATCTCAAGGCGATCGCACTGCCTTTTGGCAGTTATGGCTGGTCAATCAAGACTATCTTTACGGTCGGTGCGTAACTTGGATGGGAGGCGATCGCACCAATGCTGAAGAAGCATTAAGTCTGGCCAGAATGAAGGCGTGGGATAAACTACCACACCACGCCGAAAAAATTACTAATCCCAAAGCATGGCTAACTCGAATGACTCATAATCTCTGCGTAGATCTGCATCGAAAACGGCACAGAGGTGCAATCGGTATGGAGAGCATTGAAGAAATGGCAGGAGGAGAACACCAGACATTAGCGTCTAGTGAGTACTCTCCTGAGTCAGCTATTCTTCGTCGCGAGTTACGAATGTACATCTGCCGTGAAATAAAGGCTCTATCTCCCCAACTCCGAGAGCCTTTTGTGCTGTATTTTTACCAAGATATACCCTACCCAGACATTGCCAAGAAACTTGCTCTCTCGCTGGATAGCGTTTACAAACGCATTCAAAAGGGGCGAGCAATTATGGAAAAGCAGTTGAAGCGGTATCTATCAGGCATAGATGATTCTACCCCCTTGTTAAAAGATATTGAAAAGGATGATAGTTGGGATGAAGTGAAAACTAATAAATCATTTATCATATCTCAAAATGCGACAACAAAAGAGTGCAATTTTGAGCAAATTAATGACCAAATTAATTATGAGGTAACAGCGATATGTCTAGAAACACTAACCCCTGTTTGGTAACCTTATCCCAGTCTTCAACAGTCGAGTTAAATGTACAACTGGTATTAAAGAAAAAAAACACCCGAAAAGAGCAGAAGTTGAAAACCTTAACTAACTATGTGCAGCAGTATCCCTCTGGATGGAAAAAACGGTTGGAATTGGCTGATTTGCTCTATCAAAGTGGAAACTGGGAGCAGGCTGTTAAGGAGTATCACCAAGTTATTGAGCGGCAACCTCAATTAATTCAGGTAAGGTTTAAACTGGGGAAACTTTTACAGTTGATGGGAGAGGTGGGTAAGGCAATTGAGGTTTATGAGAGTGCTTTGCGATTATCCAGTAATGTTGCTACTGGGTATCATATCCGGGGATTGATAGAGGTCTGTCGCCGTCAGCCAGAGAAAGCAGTAAAAGCCTTTGAGACAGCGGCATCTTCTGAGCCAGAAAATCCCTCTCACTGGCTGGCATTGGGGCGAGTTGAGATGGAACTGGATCATGCTCACGCTGCTTTGAAGGCTTTTGAGCAAATCTTGTTACGTCAGCCAGATGATATTGTTGCTATGATTCACAGTTATGATGCACTCCTAATACTGGGTGATTTTCAGTCAGCAGAGTTGAGGTTAAGTAGAGCAGAAGAGTTAGCCCCTGGTGATTACTCAGTTTTAAAACGACGCTTGGCCTATCGTTGCCGGATGAAATTAGTATTGGGTAAAGAAGGGAAGCAGACTAAAAAGATAGTTAATGCTCTATTGAAACTGGCTCCCCACTCCGCTGATGCTCACCAGTTGCAGGCTGACTATTATCGGTTGCGAGGAGAGTCGGCAAAAAGCCTGGCTATATTGAAGCAGTTTACTGAGGAATACCCAAATAATCCTCATGGCTGGTGTTATTATGCTCGGTGTTTGTCTGACAGGGGTGAAAATAAGAGGGCGGTTGAAGCTATTCAGAAAGCTGATCATCTATACCCCAATAATTGGCTAGTTTATGGGGTATTATGTAAGTTGTAGGGTGCGAAGCATGAAATGTAAAGCACCGTATTGATTCAAAAGCATTATGATTGGTTTATTATTATTGAACCTGATAGTGGGTAGTATTTTATCGATGAAGATTAAAAGGTAGCACTGGCAAAATACCGTTCTCAACATCCACAAAAAAAATGTATTATTATGCGAATTAATGAAACGGTAACTTGTGGCAGAATATGATCCAAGGTGAATTTAATAGGTTCGGGGAGTTGTTTTTTGAAATTGGCTTGATGTCTGCATCAGCAGAGATTGTTCCCGTTATGGCACTTTTAGATACAGGGTTTACTGATGATTTATCATAATACCAAAAACTGCTCGGATATCTTGACTACTGTTCCCTGTTCCCTGTTCCCTGTTCCCTGTCTTGATGCAGTCGCTCATGGGGGAAACCACGGCAGTCGCTCATGGGG